>CAJFPG010000001.1 GCA_904398665.1 Candidatus Geddesella stercoravicola
ATATTTGATAAAAGCAAGTATATATCGCAGTATTTATATAAGGTCATATCCCTTTTCATTTTAATCCACGGTAAAGTGGTAGCTTCTTTATATAAATGCATACAAAGATGCAAAAAGAAATCTTCGTCGCAAAGAGTTTTTACGGATATATCCCCGACTTTTACCGATACTGAATTTCTGAGCATTTCCCGTATTTTTCTTTCGTCTCCGTTTTTATAATCCAGAGAAAAATTTATGTCGATTTCGAGAAATTTTATAAACGGCAAATTTATTTCCTTAATATACGGAACCGTTTCTCCCCGCATCATTTTTGACGTCACAATCGCTTCTCTCGTAGCGGGTTTAAATACGCCGTTTTTTACAGCGCCTTGCAGAAATCCGTTTTTTATAAATATTTCTCCTATTTTCGTGACTTCTTCCGGAAGAACTAAAATATCTATATCGTTTGACGTTCTGTATCCATCGGGATATCTTCCGTGCAAAACGGCTCCTTTCAGCATAGCGTATTTAACGGGGCTTCCCGATAAAATTTCCGAAACGTAAGAAACGCAGCGTGAAAAACTCTGGTTATACGCGATATTATAGTCATATGCCTTTTTGAGCGCCGCCGTAAATTCTTTTTTCGCTCTTATTTCCGTGAGACTCTCATCATTCATGATGACTCCGTACGCCGCGCTTTGCATTCTGTTCTCAAAAAGATATCCGAGAACCTCGGGCGACGCCTCAAAAGAGGTTTTCGCGTAGGAAGGCTCTTTTGTTTCGTCGTTTATAAAATTACATAAATAGTTAAATAAATTTTTTTCGTTTCGATTCATTTATATTGTCCTTTCAGGTTCCTCGGCTTCGGTTTTGAGTATTCGTCGATAAGACGGTTGAAAATAAGCATTTCGGTTCCGGATAAAATACATTTTTCATGATTCTCCGCCATTTTTTTTAGCCTTCTGAGAATGTTTTCCTCTTCTTCCGACATATAAAGTCTGTCGATGGAATAATTTTCAGTCACATACACTCCGCCGCCGTATCTTCCGCTTTGTGTGTAGATAGGCTCGCTGAGACTTAAAATTTCGATATCTCTGCGAATGGTTCTCTCGGATACGCCGAATTCAAACGCCATATTTTCTATTGTTTCATGGCGTCTTCTGCATAAAAGCTTCATTATTTCGCGTCTTCTTTCGGCGCTTCCCACGAGAACCCCTCCTTTCTGTTTGAATTGTACGGTTTAAATAGGACAAGTTCCGACCGGTATAAAAAAATAAACCCGGCAAAATAAAATATTTTTAGAAATATTTTATTTTGCCAGGTTCATCTTGATTTGTAAACAAGTCCAACTTATCTCTTCGGCAGTTTTTAATCAGGTAATGTTTTCTTTGCCTCGCGTTTTGACGCGACGGCGTTAACACCATGTTCGGTAAAAGATATTTTTAAATATTCACCGCATTTCGGGCATCCTCCCTCGATTTTCGAGCTTGGACTGCCTCTGAATAATACTCTGCCGCAGATAGGACAACTTGCTAAGAAGAATGTTCCTTCCATTTTTTATATCTTCCTTTCTTAATATCCCTCCCTTATATAAAATTTTAATAAATAGATATCCTAAATATCGATATAGAAATTAGCGATATATCGCCGTTATTATATTCCTATATCCCTGTATTCCCACAATAAAATTCTTTTTTCCCCTTGACATATGCCCCCATGTTTGATAAGATTTATATTGAAGAAGGGGCTTCGCTTTTTCAGTATATAACATAATCGGAAGTTTGTCAATAGATAATCGGAAGTTTGTTTGAACTTTTTTTAAAAAATTAGGAGATATTCAGATGACGTTTGGCGAGAAAATAAGAAATACCCGCATAAATTTAAATTTATCTCAGGCAGATCTTGCGAAAAAAACCGGGATTTCCGAAAGGTCTCTGTATACTTATGAAAACGGAAATGTGATTCCTCGAGACAGAAATATAATCAAACTGGCCGAGGCTATGAACGTTTCCGTTAATTATTTATTGGACGAGGAGGAAAAAGATCCGACAAGAAATTTGGACCAAGATATTTTTATCGCTAACGTAAGAAATCGTTTCGGAAGTAAAGGAGCTCGGGAGGCTTCGGAGATTCTATCTCGAACATCGGCTTTGTTCGCAGGGGGAGCGCTTGACGAAAGCGCGAAGGAAATATTTTTTCAGGCATTGATGGAGGTATATTTAGATTCTAAGAAGGAAGCTCGCGATAAGTTTTCTCCTAAGAAAAGAGTTCGTAAGAAAAAATGAACTTAAACATCGTTTGGGTTTCGATTGCCATCCTTTTTGATGAGGGTGACCGGTATATACCGGAGGAATTGCTGATGTATAAAATAAATTATATCGTAGATAAAGTTAAGTATTTAATTTCCGAGTATAAAACCGGGGATCCTTTTGAGTTATGCGACGCTATGGGAATTCATATTTATTATAAAGATTTGGGGGATCGTATAAAAGCCTTTTATTTTTATCAATCCAGAATAAAAAATATCGTAATAAATATTAGAGAAAACGAAAAAATTGCAAAGCTGCTCTGTTCTCACGAACTTGGGCATTGCGTTCTGCACGGCAAGCCGACCGACGCGAGGGCGTTTTGCGATATGAAGATTTTTGATTATGCTTCAATGGCGGAATGCGAGGCTAATTTATTCGCCGCCGAGCTTATGATTGACGATTCGGTTATTATGGAAATTTTAAAGAATGGAGGCTCTGTTTTTGACGCCGCGAAATTACTTGAAGTTCCCGCGGGAATGGTTGACTTTAAATTGAGGATTCTTAAAAATAAGGGTTACGATGTTAAACTTCCCAATCTGGTAAATTCAGAGTTTTTGAGAAATATATAAAAAATATATTGATTATAAATATATTATAAATACTATATTATAACATATGTAAATTATATAAGTAAGATAATGTAAATGTATAAGATATATTTAAGATAAATTATAATAGTATAACTATTATTCATTATTTATATCTTTTTTATAATATTGCATAAACGGGGATACATATCTTTTATAAAAAATTTATTGTTCTCTTAAATTTTTTTCAATATTTTTGAATTTTATAGTTTCCTATAATAAATAACAAGATTAATAAATAACAAGATATTTTTTCTCGTTAACTTTCGAAGTGAAATTTTAATCTTTATTATAATGTTTATTGTAAGTTATATTTATATAGTATTTATTATTTATTTATTCATTTATTTATGTTATTTATAGTAATATAAAAAAGAGGTTTGGTTTTTCCAGACCTCTTTTTTATTACTTTTTTATATATAAATTAAATATATAGTTTAATTTATATTAATGTGTTTTTGATTAATATATTGTACGGTTTATATTTTCTAAAATTTTTTCGGGAAGATAAATTTTTTTGTTTATTGTTTTAGATATAATTTATATTTATTGTTTTTTATAACAGGGACACAAGTTGACCTGTTTTATATATAATATACGAACAGACGGAAAGGAAAAGGAGTTTTTATGGAAGAATCTAATGTGAAAATTGAACAACACGATCAACGGTTGAAAACGTTGGAACGAGACGTAGACGAGCTTCGCGAGATTGCTAACGAGATTTCGGATATAAACGAGGTCTTGGCTACTTTATCCGCGGAATTTAAACATACAAACGAACGTCTTAAAAGACACGCTAAGAAAATAGAAGAATTTGAAAATCAGCCGAGAGCAAGGTTGCAACAACTCATAACCGCCGTAACCGCGGCTCTTGTCGGAGGCCTAATATCAATAATTATAGGCGCAATTTTTTCATAAAAAAAGGAGGAAAAAATGGATTTTCAGGAATATATAAAGGCGGAGCTTTTAATTTTAATTCCCGTTTTATATATAATCGGGATCGGACTTAAAAAAAGCGATTTCTCAAATAATAAAATCCCGATAATTCTCGGGATTTCTTCGGTGGTATTATCTTCAATCTGGGTTTTCTCGACAAGCGATATCCTCAATATTAAGGATGTCGCGTCGGCGATATTTACTTCGATAACTCAGGGAGTGTTGCTCGCGGGCGCAAGCGTGTACATTAATCAACTATATATACAGAGAAAAAAAGATGATAAATAAAGTTTTGTGTTTCTCTTAAATTCGGAGATTTTTATTGACAAGTATTTTTTTGTGAAAAATAGTTAAGTTTTTTTCGTTAAGATAAATAGATGAAAGTTTTTTTGAATTTTAGGATTTCAATTTTTTATAGATTAAAGTGATAAAAGAAATAATTTGGAGTTGAAAATTTGGAAAGAAAAGCTTTTAGTAAGGTTTAATTCTTTGTTTTATAGAATATTAAAAGCAAAATTTTAATATTCGAAATTTCGCGAGAAGTATTAAAATTTTTATGAATTAATAAAGTCTATTTTTTACCGCAAATAAACTCGAATAAAATTGAAAGGAGTGATCTTGTTGCCGGATTTTATTAAGGAAATATTGTCTTCGCCAATTTTTCTTGTTTTTGTGATTTTGGCGTTGGGAAGAGCGATGGGGAATTTAAATATTTTTAATATTTCGATAGGTCCGGCGGCTGCGTTGGTTTTTTCCGTAGCGTTCGGGGCTTTGCTTTCGATTGCCTCCAATAAGGGGTGGTATACGTTTAATTCGTCTTTTGAGTCTCAAATGAACTTTCTTTCCTCATTAGGAAGCTCTTTATTTATTTCAGTCGTGGGAATAAACACCGGATACGGTTTGGTGGGAAGTTTTAGAAAAAAACATATTTTTTTCTTATTTGTCGGAATTGTTATGACATTATCATCATTTTTTTTAATGAAACTCATAGATATCGCGGATTCCGACATTGATTCCTCTTTGCTTTTGGGGATTTTTTGCGGTTCGGTAACCAGTACTCCCGCGCTTTCCGCCGCTTGCGAAGCCGTATCGGATAATACGTTTATGGTTCCTGTCGGATATAGCATATCGTATCTCCCGGCGGTTATTTTCACCGTAATGTTTGTTCAATTGGTTTTCGGAAAGGGCCGCGAACAAAAAATCGGGGTATATGCCCCGAAGTTTCGGAAAAAAGAGCGGGAAAAAAATTCCGATTTGATTCTTCAAATAGCTCTCTCCGCTTTTATAGGCGTTATTTTGGGAGAGATTTCTTTTCCGGGCACTGAGTTTTCCATTGGTTCTTCCGGAGGCTTTCTCGCGGCGGGAGTTTTGGTTGGAGGCTTTTCAGGGATTTTTCTAAGGAGAAAACAGTATGATTTTATCGAGGGAGCTTCTTTCAGGCGTCTGGGGCTTGAATTATTTTTTATCGGGCAAGGCCTTGTTTCGGGTGGTTATTTTATCGGCGCGATTGAGTGGAAATCAATTTTTTACGGTATTATTTTAACAATTGTCCCGATGATTGTCGGTTATATTTTTACTCATATTTTAGCTTCGAAAGATAAAGTCGATTCGGCGTGCGTCTTGGCCGGGGGAATGACCAGCAGCCCGGCAATCGCCGTTTTGCAACAAAGATCGGAAAATCTTGATCTCACGGCGTATACATCCGCTTATTTCGGTGCTCTTGTCGCCGTGGTTCTTTGCGTAACGATTTAATTTTGTAAAAGGTTGTATTTTTTTTTCAAGGAATTTCTATAAAAATTAATGAAAAAAAGTTTGAGACAAAGTTAAAATTTAGTATTAAAATTTATTAAAAAAAAGTTATTAATACTGAAATTATCATATCTATTTTTTTATTTTGAAATATAAAAATTATTTTTTAAAAAGAATTTATTAATAATTTTTAAACAAAGTCACAACTGTTTTTAAAAAGAGAATTTATAAGAAAATTCAAAGAAATATATTTTGGACTCGTTAATTGTTGAATAAAAAATTCTTAATAATAAAAAAATTTTTCTTTAAATCTCGTGGCGTTATCAGTTTTTTTACTGTTTTTATTTTGTATTTTTTTGACATTCCGAAAGAAAATATTGAAGCGCGGACGCGCTGCTGCTGTGTAAGCGGGCTATTGGAATATTATTTTTTTTAGCCTCCTGGGAGGCGCTTATAACCATTTTATGAGAAACCGTGTCTGTAAAAAGAATCAGTAAATCAGGATTTCCCATTTTTTTTCCTACGGCTCCTTTTTCTTTTGTAAAGATTTTGGCTTTACAACCGTGATTTTTGCAAATATCCGCGTATCTGCATTCCATTCTTTCGTTTCCGCCTACTATAACTATACTCATTTTTTATCCTTTCTCTGTTTTTCGCTTTGTGTTGTTTCCAGACTTTGAATGATTTAATCGGTTGAAAATTGAATTTTTTGAAAGTCGTGTTATTTTATTGTTTTTTATATGAAAATAACGGCGGACAAAAAGTCTGCCGTGGCCTGATTTTGTTTATTTATAAAATCCAAAAAATCCTTTTTTTTCATATGGTTCTTTTTTGATTTCTGTCAGAATATATCCCGTGTTTTTTATTACGTCATAGAGCTGTTTTTCCTCTATATCTGTTTCCGTAATTATAACGGTTTCTTTTTTTGTCTTTGACGACGATACCTTTTTTACCGGAAAAGCGCGACGTACGGCGTCGTTTATATGCGCTTCGCACATTCCGCATACCATTCCGTCTATTTTTAATGTTATTTTTAACACAGTGTTCATCCTTTCGGTATTTTATTCGACAGTTCTCGGTCTTTAAGCGAGTTCTGCTTTTTATTGAGAGTTTTAAAAGAGTTTAAGAAAAAATTTGTTAAGTATTATCAAATAATCAAATAAAAATTTTTTTAAATTTTCTATGTTGAGTTTTTCTGAAAATTTTTTTAGAGAAATTTGAATATAGTTAGCGTACGCTAACTATATTTTCAGTATAGAGACTATTTTTTTTGTTGTCAATATTTATTCGTTATATTTCGCAAAAAATTCAAATTTATAATTTTGTAGATTATTTGTAGATTATAAGAAGTATAAAAAATTATTTTTTATAATATAGCGAGAGGTTGACTTGGAAGAGCGCGTTATGTTATAATATCTAAAATTTATAAATTAGATTTATAATTAGATTTATAATAGGTTTTTATAACGGTTTAAATAATATTTTACAGTTGATTTACAATTGATAAAAAAAGATTTTGAAATCGGCGGTATAAAAAGAAAAGCTTTTCATTATGTGTGTTATTTATGATTTTGTATGATTTTTTATGATAAAAAATTTATTTGTTAATGAAAAAATATCGAAAGTTATTTCAAGTTTTACTAACATATCAAACGAGTCAAGATATATATTTAAAATAGGAGATTTATTAAAACATAGACGCTAGAATGTTTTTAAGAGAGAAGACAGATAGGTATCAGAGAATAATAAAAATATAGAAAATTTTTTCCGCCGAAGGAAAAACGTAATTTGTATATTTTGTATTAATATATATTTTATATTATATTTTATATTATATCAGAAGATATAGAAATTAAAATAAGAGATGAAAGATAAAGAGGAATAAAATAAGATAAATAAAAAGGAGAAGAATAAAAATGGAAATAAGAAATATGGTTAAAAGCGATTCTGATAAAATAATGGATATGATGAGAGTTTTTTACTCTTCTCCGGCGGTTCTGACCGACGGTTCGGATGAAATTTTTCAAAGGGATATAGAGAACTGTGTGAGCGATTGTCCGTATTTGGAGGGATATGTTTTTGAAGAAGACGGTAGAATTGCCGGATATTCAATGATCGCCAAAAGTTTTTCCACCGAGTTTGGTAAACCCTGCGTTTGGATTGAAGATTTATATATAGATAATGAATTCAGAGGCAAAGGGATTGGCTCGGAATTTCTTTCTTATATAGAGAAAAAATATTGTGATTCGATAATTAGGCTTGAAGTTGAGCGAGAAAATCGAAGAGCTATCGCCGTGTATGAAAAAAACGGATATCGTTCTTTGCCGTATACTGAGATGAAAAAAATTCCGAAAGAACAATAATTCGAAAACATCATCGATTGTTTTTGTTAGTTATAAAATATCAATATGTGACTCTGAAAGATTTTGGATGTTGTAAGCAATTTAATTGTCTCTGTTATATTTTTTTATCTTTTCTTTCATATGTCTTGAATATATTAAAATTTTAGAGTCGATATGTAAATTTTCGAATCATATCAGATGTTTATTTTATCTTTGTGCAAAATACGGCAATCGGTCGGAGGTTTTTATGGATATAGAAACGATATTGAATGATATAAAATCCGATAAAATAAAAAAGGTTATTATAGATACAGACGCCGCGAACGAGTTGGATGATCAGTTTGCGATAGCTTATGCTGTCGGAGCAAAAAAAATTGATGTCTTGTCTATAAACGCGACTCATTTCTCCCATAACGGCAGCGATTTGAAAGAAGGAATGGAAAAAAGCCACGAGGAGATAAAGAGAGTATTAAAATCTTGTGGTAAAGAGTATATGGTCCCGGTTTTTAAAGGGGCGTATACTTCAATGGATGTAACCGGGGGCGTTCCTATCGAAAGTCCGGCGGTTGAAAATATAATAAATACGGCGTTATTTTCAGACGATATCGTATATATTCTCGGTATCGGAGCCGCGACGAATATAGCGTCCGCGATAGCTTTATGTCCTGAAATAAAAGATAAAATTGTCGTGATTTGGCTCGGGTGTAACGATATTAATCAGAGAGATATTGAAGAGTATAATCTTGTTCAGGATTTTATGGCCGGAAAATTTCTTCTTGATTCGAAAGTTCCGTTAATATTGTGTCCCGCACTTTTTGTGACTTCCGTGTTAAAGGCCGATATATCGGAATTTAAAATGAGGCTCTTCGGAAAAAACGGAGTAAAAAAGTTGCTTTGGGAACTTATAAATTTGCATTGGAATCTTGCCGGAAAGCCAAAAAAATATGAAAGAACAATTTGGGATATCGCGGCTGTTTCTCTTCTTTCCGTTCCGTCTTGCGCGACTTTTAAAGTTATTTCGTCGCCTTTAATTTTGAGGAATAGAACTTTCTCTTTTGATGAGTCGAGACATCTTATTATTTATTTGGAAAAACTTGACAGAGATTCTATATATTCTGATATGTGGGCGGCTCTTGAATTTTGATTATTCGAAATGTTTTTCAGGCGGGGATAAAAGATTGTATTAATTAAATCTTTTATTTAAAAATTTTTTTATATGTTATTAGGAGTTTTTATAATTTTAATTAAAAGGTCTTTGTTATTTATTATAGAACTCCTACAAATTTTTTTTTTGATTTAGAACCTTGTCTCATAATTTATACAATTAAAAGATTTGTAAATAGATTCTTGTTTAAATGGCACAATGAAAAAACAGAAGAATGACGTACGTCATTCTTCTGTTTTTTCATTACTTTAAAATGTAAGTTCATAAAATTTTAAGTTTGCTGTTTATAAGCGAATATTTACGGGTATCTATTTCCCCTCTGTTAGACTTTTCAAAATCTCATCAAATTCCGGAAAATGTTTTTTTACCGCGATAGGTTTTTTCGCCTCATCTATAAAACAGTGAGAGGACTTTGCCGTAAAGACCTCCGTCCCTGTTTCCGTGTTTATCATAGTATATGATAAGCATAATCTCACTCCGGTATATTTGACGGCTTTTACTTCAATTTTTATCGTATCGTCGAAAGTTGTTGGATGTTTGTATTTGCATTCGAGAGAGACAACTGGCGACATTACGCCCTCGCTTTCCAATCTTTTCATTCCGTACCCCAGACTTTTGATAAAGTCCATTCTGGCTTCTTCCATCCACCTTATGTAATTTGAATGATGAGTTATTCCCATCTTATCTGTTTCATAATATTTGACTTTTCGTATGTAACTGTGCATTTTTCACTGACTTCCTTTATTGTAAATATTTCCGGTAAGCTCGGCCAGAGTCGTTTCCGCCCAGCTATAATTCGTTAGATAATTTCCTTTGAAAAGTTGAGAATATTCTTCTTTTTCCGAAAGATAGTCGTATAAATCGCAACGAATTTTTTTAGTTATAACACGCCGTTTCCCATCCACGGATTCTATAATATCGGAAATCCCGTATTCTTCCAGGGTATTTTTGAGTCGCAGAGCAACTTTTCTGTATCTTGCGAGGGTAAGAGGATTTACCGGTTCGTCTTCCCATAAGAATCCTATCGCTTCTTCTGAGGAAACATATCCTCCGCGTCGGTCCACAAGAATAGCAAGGAGTTCTTTTGCTTTTTTGTTACGGAAAGCTATTGGGATATCGTTTACGAAAACGTCAAAATATCCGAAAGTTCTGACGAATACCGAAGGGGTTTGTCGGAAAGCCTCGTTTTCTTCCGAAGTTATATTTTCTATATTATAGAGCATGACGTATCTTGGAGACGTCCCTCGGGATTTTTGAGAACAAATCGCTTTTACACGTCGTTTTTTTTCTGATTTAAAATCGTAATATGTAAATTCGGCTTCTCCGTTTTCCAATAGCCTAATAAAATCTTCATATGAGGCCTTACTCCGAGCCGTAAAGGTTTTTAAAGGGGTTTTTGTTTTCATAAAGACGAGCCATTCTTCTTTTGTAAGGCCAAAGAAACCGCATATATTATCGCTGGCGTAAAGGGGTGTGATAAAATCGTCTTTGTTTATCTCAAAAGCGGCGATTCCATATGTAAACCGAGTTACCAACTCGTGAATATTTTCTTTCAAAGAGATATTTTCGGTTCTCAGCGCGGCGGTTTCCCCATTGTCCGGGATAAGACGACAGCAGTAAAGGCTGACAGAGTCGTCCGTTTTCAAAAATATACCGCTGTATAACCGTATTTGTCCGCTCGAAGAGCGGGCTTTGTAGGTAATTTGAGGAGGCCTTTCTCCCGATTTATATAAATCGTTTTTGTAAAAATCTTTAAAAAAAGCCTTTACTTTCTCTCTGTCTTCCTCTTCTACCGTAGCGTCTATCCAGCGGTTAGTCGCGTCTTCCATTTGCATTGGAATATTTTCTATCCATTTAAATCGAGGCGAGTTTTGGCCGTACAAACATCTTACGGTGTCGGTCTCGAAGTTATACTCAAAAATTTTGTCGTAGACTTCCGAAAGGGCTTTTAAATATCTTTTTGTTTCTTGTTCTTTTTTTTCAATTCGTTTTTCCGTAACGTCGAAGCAAAAGGCGTGAAATTCCTCTTTCCCTTTATCGTTAATGTGTTTTGTGACCCAACCGAAAACATAAGCTTTCGTTCCGTCGCAGCGAAGCAGCGTTATTTCGCCGCTTGTCGGAGAATCGGAGGACTGAATTTGGTTTAAATATAAAGAGAAACGTCTTCGTTCCTCCATCGGAATCATTAAAAACATATCGTCCTTATATAATTCCAGATAGTCGAGTTCTCCGTCTTTTGTTTCGGGAATGTTTAAAATATTTATCATCTGTTTGTTTATATATATAATTTTAGGTCGTTTTTCACAGGTGAATTTTAAAAAGCCGCAGGGAATTGTTTCTGCGAGAAAATCAATGTCGTCGCCGTTATTTTTGATATCGGTTATATCGGTAAGCACGGAGTATCCCACTAGAATGTTTTCGTTTAGTTTTTTTGATGTCATAGAGTCTTTGACTCGAAAGATTTCTCCGTTCTTTTTTACGAGGCGATATTGTAAAGAAAGCGTTTGTTCTTTTGATTTTAAATTATTTATAAACTCAGAGTAAATTTCGCGATCGTTCGGATGTATAAAATTGACGTATAAATCTTTGGTTTCGCTTAAAAGTTCTTCTTTTGAAGTTCCCAGCATTTTGAGAAGGTTTTCGCTGACATAATTTAAGTGAGGCGGATCTGTTAAAATATATTGATGAAAACCGCTTACTAAGCTGTTTAATATATCCTCCGTATTTAATATATTTCTCATAGAATCTCCTCTTTAATGCGAAAATAACATTATATATAAAAATCCAACGATATTATATCACATTTTTTGTAAAAACGCAATACAATTATTTGTCGATAACGATAGCGAGAAGCGAGAATTTTTATATAAAAAACCGAACCTTTTTAGGTTCGGTTTTTTAATATATTTAAGTTATTGTTTGATTGTCGTTTTTGTTTCTGTTTTTTCGCGGAGTTCTGTCCTTTTAATTTTTCCGCTTATAGTTTTCGGCATTTCGTCGACAAACTCTATTATTCGGAGCCATTTATATTCCGCGAGCTTTTGATTGCAAAAATCTTTAATCTCCAATTCGAGTTCCTTCGAGGGGGAATAACCTTTCCCGAGTACTATAAACGCTTTAATTGCCTGCCCTCGGAGTTTATCCGGGACTCCTACGACGCCGCATTCGGCGACAGCCTGATGTTCTGTGAGAACGTTTTCCACTTCGTATGGCCCGACTCTAAATCCTCCTGTCTTGATGATATCGTCAAAACGTCCGTGAAACCAGTAAAGCCCGTTTTCATCGACATATGCGGCGTCTCCGGTGTGATAGACCCCGCCCCGCCAGACATATTTATATTGTTCCTCGTTGTCGAGATATCCGCAAAAAACGCCGACCTGTTTCCCGTTTTGGGGAGGGACTATAACAACTTCTCCTATTTTTCCGACAGGAACTTTTTCCCCGTTTTTCCCTCGAAGCTGTATATTATAAAACGGAGACGGGGTTCCCATTGAGCCGGCAATCGGTTTTTCTCCTTTAAAATTGGCCATAAGAAGCGTGGTTTCTGTCTGCCCGTAGCCTTCGCATAAGTCGAGTCCGGTATATTCTGTAAATTTACGGAAAACTTCCGGCGCCAACATTTCTCCCGCCGTAGAAGCGTGTTTTAAAGTCGGCATTCTGGGAATTCCTTTTCTCACAAGATATCTATATACGGTGGGCGGGGCGCAGAAAGAAGTAACTCCGTAACGGTTTATGACGGAGGTCAGTTGCTTAGGCTCGAAATTATCAAAATCATAGACCATTACGGCGCTGCCGACAAGCCATTGACCGTAAATTTTTCCCCAGGACGCCTTGGCCCAACCTGTTTCTGCGACAGTGAAATGCAGGCCGTCATCCTCCGCCTGTTGCCAGTATTTCGCGGTGACAATATGAGCCAGGGGATAAGTGTGGTCATGTATAACGCCCTTCGGGTAACCTGTTGTGCCGGAGGTGAAATATAACATCATATCGTCGTTCGCGAGAGTCGGAATTCTCGGGAAATCAAAACTTTCTGTTTTTGCCGCTTCCGTCAGGTTCTCAAAACCTTCCGCTTCGCCTTTGACCGTCCAAAGTTTCGCCGTTTTCCCTGTTTTTTCGAGAGCCTCGGCGACTTTTTGAGGAACCTCGTTTTGCGTGGTGCAGACGAAGGCTTTTATGTTCGAGGCTTTTATACGATATATAAGGTCGTTTACCGTAAGCATATGCGTCGCCGGAATCATCACCGCTCCGAGTTTATGAAGGGCGACGGCGGAAAACCAGTATTCGTAATGGCGTTTAAGTATCAGCATAACTCTGTCGCCTTTGACTATGCCGTTGTTTTTAAATACATTCGCTATTTGGTTCGAGTATTTTTTTATATCCGAAAAAGTAAATATTCGTTCTTCTCCTTCGGTATTACACCACACAATAGCTTTTTTGTCGGGCGTTTCGTCCGCTATTTTGTCGACGACGTCGTATCCGAAATTAAAATTGTCCGGATATTTTAGAGTCAGTTTTTTTAGTCTTCCGTTTTTATCAATGATTTCATCGCAGAATTTTTGATATATGCTCATAGTTGCTCCTTGGTTTCCGTATTGACACCGATACGGCGAAAACGGTCGTATCTTTTGTTTATAAGATCTATGTCGGAAGAAAGTTTTTTTATCTCCTCTGTGAGGAGAGCGCGAATACGGTCGTAAAACTCTTTTTTGCCGATTTCTTTTTCAGAGAGGATTTTTTCAATAATCCCCAGACTTTTCGCGTCTTCCGCCGTGAGTCTCAGTCTCGCCGCCGCCGCTGCCGCCTTTGAAGAATCTTTCCATAAAATACTCGCGCAGCCTTCGGGCGAAATTACCGAGTAAACCGCGTTTTGCAGCATCCATACTCGGTCGGCTACCGCCAGAGCGAGAGCTCCGCCGCTGCCGCCTTCTCCGATTAGAATTGAGATAATCGGAACGCAGAGAGTCGTCATCTCCGTGAGATTTTCGGCGATGGCCTGGCCTTGCCCTCTCTCTTCCGCGCTTATTCCGCAATATGCTCCCGATGTGTCGATAAGACATATAACGGGTCTTCCGAATTTTTCCGCTTGTTTCATTAAGCGAAGCGCTTTTCGGTAGCCCTCCGGGTGAGGCGCTCCGAAGTTTCTATGGGCCCTTTCCTTTGCCGTGTGTCCTTTTTCAATCGCTATTACGGTTACAGGGCTTCCGTCAAGCTCCGCGATTCCTCCGACTACCGCCGGGTCGTCGGCGTAACGTCTGTCTCCGTGAAGTTCTATAAAATTTGTGAAAATATGTTTTATATAATCAATGCCCGTCGGTCGGCTGTTGTCTCTCGCGAGTTTTACTCTGTCGTAAGCCGTCGCGTTAGTAGCGGTTCCTATATTGATACTCATACGCCGACCCTCCATTCATGCATTTCCAAAAGTTTTGTCAGCAACTTCTTCTGTTCGGAACGCGGGACGATTTTGTCTATAAACCCATGCTCCAATACAAATTCCGATTTTTGAAAACCTTTCGGCAACGCTTTCCTCGTTGTTTGTTCTATTACTCTTGCTCCCGCGAATCCTACGGTAGCTCCCGGTTCCGCCAAGATGATATCCGCTTCCATCGCGAAACTCGCTGTGACTCCTCCTGTGGTCGGGTCGGTAAGAACAGCGATATAAAGTAGCCCGGCGTCTCCGTGTCTTTTCACCGCGGCGCTGGTTTTCGCCATTTGCATAAGCGATAGAAGTCCCTCTTGCATTCTCGCTCCTCCCGATACGGTAAATCCGATTACCGGAAGGCGATGTTCCAGAGCGTACTCGAATAGGGAAGTGATTTTCTCTCCGACGACGCTTCCCATACTTCCCATCATAAAATAAGATTCCATTACGAAAAGGCAGCAATTTTGCCCTCCGATTTTCGCGGTGCCGCAGATAACCGCTTCCTCTTCGCCGCTCGCTGAACGCACAGTTTCAAGTTTATCCCTATATCCCGGGAAGTTAAGAGGGTTCCCCGACTTCATCTCGGAATACATTTCTTGGAAGCTTCCCTTATCGGTAAGAATCTTGATTCGCTGGCGAGCTTTCATTCGAAAATGATAACCGCAGGGACATACCAAATCGTTCGCCCAAAGACGGCTGAGAGGAATATCTTTGTGACAGTTGGGACATTTTTTTTCCGGTTCTCCGGCGTCCTGTTGCACGGGAGCGGCGGTTCTTCCGCCCTCTTCCAGCTGATTTTTAGGTTTTAAAAAGTTGATTAAAGCCATTGTATCACCTATTACCCATAAAAGTTAAGTCGTAATTTCCTGAGGTAAATCTCTCGTCCTCTACAATTCGTAGTTGCTCCTTGATATTTGTCGGGATTCCCTCTATCACGAGTTCACATAAGGACGCTCTTATTTTCCTCAGCGCTTCCTCTCTTGTGCCCGCGAAAACAATGAGTTTCCCTATCAAAGAGTCATAATACGGGGAAACGGTGGTTCCTTCGATAAGATAAGTGTCAAACCTCACCGACGGGCCTCCCGGAACATGCAGCATTTGAAGGGTTCCGCAGCTTTGAGCGTTAATGCGGCATTCTATCGCGGAGCCCCGCAGATGAATATCCTTTTGGGTAAAATTAAGAGGAATTCCCGCCGCTATGCGGATTTGCCACTTGACAATATCTAAAACGGTAAGCATTTCGGTGACCGAATGCTCGACTTGCAATCTGACATTCATTTCCATAAACCAGAAATGGCCTTCCGTGTCAAGTAGAAATTCCAATGTTCCCGCTCCGACATACCCGATTTTTTTTATCGCTTCCGTCGCGAGAGGTATAATTTTCTTTCTTTGTTTATCGTTTACGGCAGGGGAAGGAGTCTCCTCTATAAGCTTCTGGTTGCGTCTTTGCAGCGAACAATCCCTGTCTCCGAGACATACGACATTGCCGTGTTCGTCGGCGAGAATTTGCAACTCTAC
>CAJFPG010000002.1 GCA_904398665.1 Candidatus Geddesella stercoravicola
TGTCGTATACAGTATAGTTCTTATATGTCTGGGAATTGTCGGACTGATTTCTGCTATTACTGCTCAATATTTCGCCGCGAAAGCCGCGATTGGTTTTGCGACAAAGATTAGAAGCGCCGTTTTTGAAAAGTTTCAAGCCTTTTCATATTCGACTATCGATAAACTCGGCAAATCTAAAATGGTTACGACAATAACAAACGATATTAATCAGATACAAACGGGCGTGAATCTTACGCTCCGTCTTCTTCTTCGTTCTCCTTTTATTGTATTTGGTTCTATGGTTATGGCTTATATAATCGATCCTTCGATGTCTATTATATTTGTCGTTATGATTCCGCTTCTGTTTATATCAGTTTTCGCGATAATGAAAATAACAATACCTCGTTACAGGCAGATACAGGAAAATTTAGATTCTATGGTTCTTTCCGTCAGGGAAAATATAAACGGAGTCAGAGTTATAAGAGCTTTCGGCTCGGACGATTATGAAAAGAACGAGTTTTTATCTAAAAATAAAAAAATGAATAAGCTACAAAATATAACCGGCGTGATTTCCTCTGTTTTGAATCCTTTGACTTTTGTTATAGTAAATTTTTGTATTATCGCTTTAGTTTGGTTTGGAGCGTTAAAAGTTGACGGCGGTTATCTGTCTCAGGGGCAGGTGATTGCTCTTTACGGGTATCTTTCTCAAATTCTTGTCGAACTTTTAAAACTCGCGAATTTAATAGTGAACGTTTCTCGAAGTTTCGCCGCGGGAGACAGGGTAGAGTCTGTTTTAGAAATAAAGGTTGAGGACGTATCCGGCGGTAAATTGCCGTCTTCGGCCGAGAATGCCGTCGAATTCAGAGATGTTTCGCTTAAATATGAAAATTCATCGGATTTTTCTCTTGAACATTTGTCATTTATTGTTCCAAAAGGTTCTACTGTCGGAATTGTAGGAGGAACAGGCTCGGGGAAAACAAGCTTAGTCAATCTTATTCCGGGTTTTTATAAAGCTACAGAAGGAGAAGTCTTAATTAACGGTAAAAATATAAATGAAATCTCTGTGACGAATTTGAGAGAACGAATTGGAATCGTTCCTCAGAAATCGGTATTATTTAAGGGAACTATAAGGGAAAATATGTTGTGGGGAAAATCCGACGCCGCCGACGATGAAATTTATGACGCGATAAAAACCGCTCAGGCTTCGGACGTTATAGATTCGCGGCCGGATAAGCTTGACGCGTTTGTTTCTCAAAACGGAGAAAATTTTTCCGGCGGACAGAGACAAAGATTATGTATAGCGAGAGCTTTGGTAAAAAAACCTGATATTTTGATTCTTGACGATAGCAGTTCCGCTTTGGATTATCTTACGGATCGAAATCTGAGAAAGGCTCTTCGTGATTTGGACGACAATATGACTATATTTATAGTATCTCAGAGAACTTCCGCTTTTTCGGGAGCCGATATGATAATCGTTCTTGATGACGGTCAAATTTCAGGGATAGGAACTCACGACGAATTGCTTGAAACCTGTCCGATATATAAAGAGATTTATGATTCTCAGTTTTCGGAAAGGGAGTGAACGTATGAAAAAAAATAAAATCGCGATTAAGCGATTATTTTTCGAGATGAAAAAGCAATGGCCGTCGTTAATCCTTATTTCTTTTTTTTCTGTAGCCGCGGTGCTTTGTTCTTTGTATTTGCCGATTCTTGTCGGGGACGCAATCGATTATATATTGGGTTTTGAAAATGTGGATTTCGATTCGATAATACCGATTCTTATAATGATTTTCGCCGTTACGATAGCCGGAGCACTTCTCCAATGGATTGTCAGCATTCTTAATTGCAAAATCGCTTACGACCTTCTTTTTGATTTAAGGAAAAGAATGTTTGAAAAAATAGAAAAGCTTCCACTTAAATATTTTGATAATAATCTTACGGGAGAAACCGTCAGTAAAATTATTAACGATACCGATGCTGTCTCGGAGGGAATTCTTCTTTGTTTCGGGCAATTATTTACGGGGATTGTCACTATTGTCGGAACA
>CAJFPG010000003.1 GCA_904398665.1 Candidatus Geddesella stercoravicola
CGATATTTCTTTTATTCTCGAAAAAATACAGAAAGGGAGGCTTCGTCCTCGCTCTCGCTCTTATTTTCTGTTTTATTTTTACAAATCTTTTTCTGAAAAATATAATCGCCAGACCCAGACCTTTTTCTCTTGAAGAATTCAATATCGTAATCCCGAAACCGTCCGATTTTTCCTTCCCTTCCGGACATACGGCGACGTCTTTTTGCGGCGCTCTTATTTTAGCCAAGACAAACTCAAAGTGGGCTGTTCCGGCTTATGCCGTCGCCGTTCTTACGGCGATTTCGAGAATATATTTCACTGTCCATTTCCCGACGGATATACTCGGAGGAATAGTTTCCGGAACGCTCGCCTCTATTTTCGCTTTGTTTGTCTGTAAAAAAATAGAGAAAAAATCAAATTTTTTTAACAATGGCTTTTTCTCGGGAGGACGCGGGAAATGCTGAAAAAAAATTTTAATATCATTATGACCGACGTGGACAGACTGATAGATCCGTTCTCGAATATCCTCAACTCGGTAATAGCCCTCTCAAACAGCGGCGGAGGCGTGATTTTTTTAGAGGGAGAAACTCTCGAAAACAAAAATATAAAAGCGAATCTGACCGAATATATCGCGGAGAATACGATTCCGCAGGTATATCCTTTAATAGATATTTTGTTTCCGCCCACAAACTGGAAAATCCACGTTTATCCCTCCAACGGGCCCGTATCGTCGACCGCCGGAGACGTTTACGGTCTCGACAGCAATCTTTTACCGTGCCGCAGATTCACGCCCAATCTGAAAATTAACAGGAATAATCCTCTCTTTACGTATTTCAGAGAGGATATCGAAGATGTTCTCGATACGGAAAAAATACAAAAGCTCACAAGAACGATATCCGCCGAGGAAAAATTTAAAAATCTCGACCAATTCCCCACAGAAGTTTTTTATAAAATGACGGGAGCCATAAGAATTGTGGACTCGGAAAGATTTCCGACGGCGGCGGGTCTTTTATTGGCTGGGAAAGAAGAGGCGATTTCGAGACTTTTGCCGAAAGCGGGAGTAATATATACTTTATACGATCCCAAAAGACAAATAATGAGAAAAAAAGAATTCTTCGGAAAAACTGTTTTTAAACAAAGAGACGCTCTTTTTTACGAAATAATCAGAGACAGCAAATGCTGCCGAGAATCAAAAGCCTTCCCGTTCGTTTTTTCTCACTCGCTCTTTGTGGCTTTTTCGCTTTATTGTCTTTCAAAAGACGCTCCTATTAACGTGAGAAACAAAAACGGATTAATAGAAATACTTTTTCAAAGCGATCCAAAAGAAAAAAACGCGATTGATAAAATTTCCCCTCTGAAAACAGATTTCGGACAAATTCTTTCCGTGATCGGCAAATCTTTTTTCAAAAAGAACTCTTCTAAAATAGCGGCCGATTTAATGAGAAAGGAGGGGCTTCCTCAAATAAAAATAACAAGAGGCACTTCTGTGGGAACCGTTACGGCGGATTTTAAACATAAAAAAACAGAACCCCGATAACATTATTTTTGATTTTTGAAAACAATTATATCGCAACATCGCAAAAAAGATATTCTTCCAAATACCGCAAAAGAAAAAAACAGAAATAAAAAAATACCCCTAAAAAACTATTGCTTTTCAGTTTTGATTATGTTAAGATATAACTAAGATAAGAAACTCTAACCCGAAATTAAAAATAAGAGAAAATTAATCAAATATTCGCATAACAACGCCCGTTCCTCCCCACGCCGATTAAAGCCCCGGAGGCCTCGTGTCGCGTCAAAATAAAACTTAAATAATTACGAAGAATCCGAAATATTTCAAAAATAAAATTTGTCGTTAATAATATAATTAAAAAATTTATTTAATTGAGGAAAATAGAAAAATAATCGTAAGACAATACCGGATAATATAAGAAATATAAAAAAACAGCAAAAAAAACGGAACATAAAAAATAAAAAAAATACAAAGAGATAAATAATAAAAAAACAGAGCTGAAAGAAAAAGGAGAAGGTATGCAACAAATTGTTTTTTTGAAATCCGGGAAATTACTCGGGACAGCGTTGATAATCTCAACCTTGGCGGCGTTTTTCGCCGATTTTTTGACCTATATGAACGTATATATGGAACCTTACTCAACAAAAAGAATAATGTATTTCATACCTCTTCTCTGCGCGGCGCTTTCTTTTTTCATAAAAAGCAAAAAAGCCTCTGAGATTGCTCTTTCTCTGTCTTTGTTTTTGACGGCGGGAGTCCTCGGTTTCGCAGTTTTTTCGGGAGGAAATTTTTCCCTCGAAATACTTTTCCCCGCCGCCGGGTATGTCGCTCTCGCCTTTATCGTAATAAGAGACAGCGTTTCAACGACAGCGGCGAACATTATAACCGTATTGCTTATTTGTCTGAATCTTTTTTCCTCATATTTCGGAAAAACCGTAATGACATATACTACATATCGAGTAAACCCGATAACCGCCGAAAGCGCGGGGTTAATATTTCTTATCGTTTTATTGGCGTATTTTCTCTCTAAAACAGACATAAGAAAAGCCGCTAAAAAATAAATTTATCTATTCTATTTCAAATTCAACATAACCGTAAAAATTTACAAAAGCGCCGAAAACATTATATAAATATAAAAAACCATAAAAACACTTAAACAAAATAATATTAATATTATAAAAATCAAAAAAATGAAAATATTTTAAATAACGCGAACACATATAAAAAAACAAAAACATAAACCGACGATAAAACACAGAATCCGGGATAAAATCATCCCGGATTCTATTATAATAATTTATTATATATAATTATTTTTATAATTATTTTTATAATTATTTTTGCTAAACATCTTTCAATGTAATATACTGTCACCGCAATATAAATATAATTCAGAGGGAAAAAAATTTGCCCCAAAAAAATTTGTTAAAAAAAATAAAAAAACAAATTTTATCATAATTCTTTTTTTCAAAAGTCTTCGCTTGTTCGGTCACGGCAATATTAATATAACTCAAGGAGAAAAACCTTACCTAAAAAAATTATTTTTTAAAAATAAAAAACTGAATTTTATCATAATTCTTTTTGTCAAACGCCTTTCGTTTGTACGGTCACGGCAATACCAATATAGTTCAAATAAAAAAACCTCGCCCGAAAAAATTGTTTTTTACAAGAAAAAAAAATAAAAAAAAAAAATAAATAAATAAATAAAAAACCGTATTCCTCAATCTTAGCGTCTCTCTTACTCTTGAAAAAAAGTCTTGAAAAAAACCGAAGACAAAAACTTCAATTCGCCGCCTTCGGCAGCCTCACGGTAAAAACAGAGCCTTTTTTCAGCTCGGAGTCGACCGAAATTGTCCCTCCGCAGCGAGAAACTATCGCGGCGCAAAGAGTGAGCCCGAGCCCGTTGCCTTGCGAGCGTCGGGAAGTGTCTCCCTGATAAAATTTATCGAATATCCTGTATTTTGTTTCCTCGCTCATTCCTATTCCGTCGTCGGCTATTTTCACGGTGACATAATTCAACGTTTCCTCAGCCGAAACGGAAATATTTCCGTTCTCGCTCACAAACTTTACGGCGTTGCCGATTATATTTATCCAAACCTGTAAGAGAAGAGGAGCGTTGCCGAAAAAAATAATTTCGGGCAAATTTTCAAGATTAAAATTTATATTTTTTACGCTCCATCTCGGTTCAAGGCATAATATTGCCTCCCTGAGCTGTTCGTCGAGCCGATACTTCTTTCTGTCGGGAAGAGTCTTTTGATTTTCAAGCTTTGAAAGCAACAATATATTACTTGTGAGATCGCTCAACCGTCGGGTATTGAAGAGTATCTTCTCGGCATACTCTCGCCGCTCCGAATCCGAAAGCTTATCGTCCTGTATAAGTTCGGCATACCCTTCTATCGCGGCTATCGGCGTTTTAAACTCATGGGAAACGTTAGCGACAAAATCATCTCGAAGTGTCTCGATAGAACCCAGACCGGTAACCATATCGTTAAAATTTGAGAACGTCGTAAACATTTCCTCCGAGCTTCTCTCTACCGGAAGTCTTACTGAGAAATCGCCCTTCGCGACTCTTTTGGAGGCTTCGGAAAGATGCTCGATCGGGCGAAGAATATTTTTATCCACATAAAACGCCAAAATAGAGGCGATAGCGAAGCTCATCACGTAAAGAATTATTATAAGAAGCAAAGGGTTCGCCAAAAAAGCCCTGTATCCCCCGGCGCGATAAAGCCCGAAGAAACCGAGTCCCGAAATAACCATAAAAATAAGTTGAAATAAAAAAATCACCGAAAGAAAACGAGATCGGATTTTTTTATAATCCTGACGAGTAATCTTATTTTCAGCGGGAAGTTTACTCATTGTTTTCTCACCGCCTTATATCCCAGCCCTCTAACAGTGACTATCTCAAAATCACGATTATCTCGAAAGCGGTCCCGAAGTCTGTTTATATGCACGTCAACGGTATGAGCGTCGGTATAGCTGTCCGGCCCCCATATATCGTCCATTATTTGTTGTCTTGTAAAAATTTTATTCGGATACGACAACAACTTATAAAGCAACATAAACTCTTTTTGCGGAAGTGTGATTTCCGTTCCGTCCGAATAAACTGTCAGAGTATCGTATTCAAGAACGGTCTTACCGAAAGCCTGCTTTCGCTCGCTCACACTTTTAGCTCTTCTCAAAAGCGCGCCGACGCGAAGAACCATCTCGTTGACATCGACAGGTTTTACCATATAATCGTCGACGCCCGACATAAATCCTATCTGTTTGTCCCTGAACGAATCTTTCGCGGTTATCATCAATATAGGAGCGGTATTTCCACCGTCTCTCAAAGTTTTAACGAACTCAAATCCGTCTATTCCCGGCATCATAACGTCGGTAATAACAAGATCAATATGATCGTGTTCCATAATAGAGAAGGCTTCTTTCGCGAAAGCCGCCCCGAAAGGCAGATAACCGTTTCGAGAAAGCACTCGGCAATAAAGCTGCTGCAATTCTATATCGTCTTCCAAGACAAGCACTTTAAACATTTTTTTCCTCCGATTTCCCAAATATTTCGTTTGTTTCTTGTTCGATTCCTATTTTTATTATATTTTTACGTTTTTGTTTGTTCTCTTATCTCAGGGCGGGAGATAATGAGGGGATTTTAATAACGTCGAAACATGAGAATTCAACATCTTATAATCAAAGTCTCGAATATGTTGCTTCCGTTAAAGAAAATTCTGAGTTATTTTTATATCATAATATCATATTTTTTATATCATATTTTCTATCATGGAAGATAATACGTCTTACCAGAAACACTTCTCATCCCGATAATACCAACACTCCCGATTTCTTCTTTGTCCGTCAAAAGCACTACGGATGTCTCTTATTATTATATTTTTACATCTTATATTTTTACATCTTATATTTTTACACCGTTTTATCTTTATACCGTCTTATTCCTAACAATCCTCGCCACAAGACAAAACGTCATTTCCCCGAAAAGAAATAAAACTACGCCCCCATAATTTATCCCCGGCAGAAATAGAGAACAAAATAAAACCTCTCTTTTTCCAAAAGAAGAAAAAGAAAATTATAATAAAAAACGCCCTTTTCACGACCAACCCGCAACAAATCGACAACCTTCCATATCCCGCCTATCAAACAAAACCCGTAAACGCGACTTATATAAATTTTTCGCCGCGAACATCACAAAACCCTGTTTTATTTTTCTAACTAAAATTATACTCTTTTTGTTTTTCTAACTCAAATTTTACTCTTTTGAAAAAACAAATGTCAAAAAATATAATTTTTATATTTTTCTCCCCCCCCTCGCTCACCCTTTCTTAGCTTTCTCCGTTTCTCTCTGTTAAACGCTCGAAAAATTTTCGGCGAAGGGAAAATCATAAGAAGTAATGAAGCGAAAAAACAATAAAAATAAGTAAACTATCAAATAATATCGCGGATATAAAACCAGATAACCCACACAATACGACGCCTGATGATTATCAGACGCGTTTTTTCAACAAAAAATTATCCGTTACCTAATTATGATTACGCATAATTTAGCGTTTGATAATAAAATTAAACCCACAATTCTATAAAGGTTTTCCGCGAAAAAAGGAAAATAAAGTATGAAATATCAACTGAAAATCAACTGAAAATCACCAAAGTTTGATTTAACGGTCGTGATTTTTCCACAAATAAACGGTATAATATAAATATGATGTAAAAAATATCCAAAATTTTAAAGTTCTTAAATTTTAAAGTTCTTATCATTATAAAATAGCTTTCCGCCTCCCGCCATAAATTATAAATCTTAACGGTTAATCAGAATTACGAAGACATCCTAAACCAACATATTAAATTTTTATTTTTTTCGTACGGCGATAAAGTCCCTTCGTTGTTCTCAATACACTCTCAATAAACTCTTTTCGCGGCTTACGTCATACTCTAATCGCTAAAATTTAAGAAACGTAAAAGCTTTTCTTGAAGACTCTTAGCCGAAAGTGAAATACTTGTCTCACTGTCTCATATTGGGCTTTTTATAACTTAACGTTAAACTCTGCTATAAAATTACCGTCAAAGGCTTCTTTTTAAAATATGGACATCAATAGTCCATCAATATCGCGTCCCGTTCATGGCATCGCGATTTCAGCGGCGATTTTAAAGTAAGAGCAAAAACAGCATTAAACCTAAACCGCAAACCATTTTTTTTCTATATTCTCATATCTTGTATACATTGATAATTTTCCCTTTATAGTAACTTTATAGTAATAATATTTAATTAAAATAAAAACAGATAAACAATCTAAAAGCGACAGTCAACGAAGCTATACTTAATTAGCCGCGCTTCCCTCGGATTATAAGCCAAATAAGATATTAAACCGCCCCCTCAAAAAAAGGATTCGATATCTTCGCTGACTTTATAAAAAAATAAACGTCAGTTTATAACCATTCGAAAAAGACCATTGGGTTATAAGCAAAAAAACGATATCAATTTGTTTCTTCTATAAACACGCTATGTCTTTGCTGGGTTTGTGAGAAAAAAAATAAAATGTCAGTTTACAACTATTCGGAAAAGACCATTGGGTTATAAGCAAAAAAACGATATCAATTTGTTTCTACTATTAACACGCTATATCTTTGCTGTTTTTATTAGAGAGAAAAAATAAAATAAACGTTAACTTATAACTATTAGAAAAAAACTTTCCGACTGTAAACCAAAGGAGCTACCGATTTACTTTTTTCCTTTCCCCCCCCCTTTCCGAAATATGAGATATTTTCGCTGATTTTACGCAAAAATAAACATCAGTTTTAATTAAACTACCCAAAAATGGGGTTGGCTATGAGCCCGCCGAGTTATTGACTCGCTCCGCCCATGATACCTACTTTTTCATACTTCTTTATTCGGATTATAAGCCCGCCGACCGCCGAGCTTCAAGCTCTGACTCTCGATATTGAGTTATTTGTTGAATTTTATTCGTGTTTTAAGTTTGGCTAAAATATAAAGCGCTCCGCTTACAATATAAATAATATTTAATAATACCAAATATCCAATTAAAAATCAAAAAATAGTATTTATGTAATTTAAAACTTTCTATCTTTAAATTACATATATAAAATATATAAAATATCAAAAAAGAACGCGAATAATATTTCATATTCCATAAAAAATAAAAGACTAATATTATTTCATATAATTCAAACTCTTCGCTTCAAATGAATAACGGACAAAAGCTCTGAAAAAATCAAAGATAACGCGAGGAGAGAAAAATATCGCGCAAACTAAAAAATCGATCGGACGGTGGTAATCATGTCAAAACTTATAGGAATAGACCTCGGAACAACAAACTCCTGCGTCGCGGTAATGGAACGCGGGGAATGCGTAGTTATTCCAAACGAAAGCGGGGATCGTACGACGCCTTCGGTAGTCGCCTTCACAAAAGAAGGGGAAAGATTGGTCGGAAAAGCGGCGAAACACCAAGCGGTTATAAACCCGCAAAGAACTATATCGTCAATAAAAAGAGATATGGGTTCCGACAAAAAAATATCAATAGATTCTAAAAAATACACTCCTCAGGAAATTTCGGCGATGATCCTGTCAAAGCTTAAAACGGACGCCGAAAATTTTCTCGGGGAAAGAGTATCCGACGCGGTTATAACCGTTCCCGCGTATTTTACCGACGCTCAGAGACAAGCGACAAAAGACGCGGGGACAATAGCCGGACTGAACGTAAGAAGAATAATAAACGAGCCCACAGCGGCGGCCTTGGCCTACGGGGTGGATAAAGAGGAACCTCAAAAGATTCTCGTTTACGACCTCGGAGGAGGAACTTTCGACGTGTCCGTGCTCGATATCAACGGGGGAGTAATAGAGGTTTTGGCGACAGCGGGTAATAATCGCCTCGGAGGAGACGATTTCGACGACGCCCTGACTGATTATATCATAGATGAGTTTAAAAATCAATCGGGTCTCGACGCGAGACGAGACATAACCGCTCTTTCAAGAATAAAAGAAGCCGCGGAAAAAGCGAAAATAGAGCTATCGTCAATGACTCAGACCGAAATAAACCTTCCTTTTCTGATGCAAAAAAAAGACGGGCCGGTTCATCTTGAAATGTCTGTTACAAGAGCTAAATTTAACTCTCTGACATCTCATCTCGTGGAAGCGACCATGGGACCGACTCACCAAGCTCTCGCCGACGCCGGTCTTATACCTCAAAACATCTCGAAAGTTCTCATGGTCGGCGGTTCTTCACGGATTCCGGCGGTACAGGACGCCGTAAGAAATTTTATAGGCAAAGAGCCGTTTAAAGGAATAAATCCCGACGAGTGCGTCGCCATGGGGGCGGCGTTGCAGGGAGGAGTTCTATCGGGAGACATAACGGGGCTTCTGCTGTTGGACGTGACGCCGCTCTCTCTCGGAATAGAGACGGCCGGAGGAATCTTTTCAAAAATAATAGACCGAAACACCACTCTTCCGATAAAAAGGAGCGAAATATATACCACCGCGGCTAATTTTCAGACGTCCGTCGACGTCAAAGTTTTCCAAGGAGAGCGCCAGATGACCGCGGATAACAAACTTCTCGGGGAATTTCATCTTTCCGGAATTAAAAGAGCGCTTAGAGGCGTTCCCCAAATAGAGGTGACTTTCGAAATAGACGCGAACGGAATAGTTCATGTCACCGCCAGGGATTTGGGAACCGGAAAAAGTCAGGATATAACTATAACCGCTTCCTCTAATCTCAGTAAAGAGGAAATCGATAAAGCGATAGCCGACGCTCGAATTTACGAGGAAGAAGATAAAAAACGCAAAGCGGAAGCCAATGCCGCTAACGAGATTGACCAACTTCTTTTCAGGGCCTCGAATATAATGAAGCGGCTGAACAAAGAAGACAAAAAAAGACTTGACGAGGCGTGCAAAAGAGTAAATAAACTCAAAAAATCCAAGAACGCCGCCGAAAGAGCTGAAGCTATAACAGAACTCGAGCGAATAGTCACACAAATGGAAGCAACCGTCGAAAATAACGCCCCGAGAAACGGGACCGGGGAAGAAAACGGGAACTTCGGACAGGGAGAGAACGGGGCCAACGACGACGGCAGCGTGAACTCCGACTTCAAGGACTGAAATGTTCGGCTATGTTTTGGCGGACGCCTCTCGTCTAACAAAAGAGGAAAACGAAAGATACCGCTCGTTTTATTGCGGGCTTTGCCGCTCTTTGAAAAAAAACTGCGGAAACATAAGCAGGTTTACGCTCAATTATGACCTTACATTTCTCGCTCTGTTTCTCTCCGCCGTCTACGACGATAAAAGCGAACCTGAAAATAAAACCTGTGTTCTTCACCCCTTAACGAAAAACCCCTCGATAGAAAACGAGTTTTCCGACTATTCCGCGTATATGAACGTCGTTTTAAGCTATTATAAACTCATAGACGATTGGAAAGACGACAAGAGCCTCTTCGCGATCGCGAAAGCGGAACTGTTTAAAAATACGGTAAAAAAAGCGGAAGAGACATATCCGAAAAAATGCGAGGCAATCAAAGCGAGTCTGGAAAAACTTTCAAAAGTCGAAAAAGACAACGTACTGAATCCCGACGTGCCGTCGGCGCTGTTTGGGGAACTGATGGGGGAGCTTTTCGCCGTGAGAGACGACGAAAAACGAGAATCTCTTTATCGTTTCGGTTTTTTTCTCGGTAAATTCATATATATTCTCGACGCCGTAAACGATTTGAAAAAAGATGTCAGAAAAAAAAGGTACAACCCTCTTGTCCTTTATTCCTCCTCAGATTTTGAGGATATTATAAACATGATGATGGCGGACGTCGCCGCCGCGTACAAAAAACTTAACATAACAAGAGAGCAAGACATTATAGAAAATATCCTTTTTTCAGGAATACTTTTAAAATACAGAATGCTCGGGAGGAGACAAAACGATGCAAGACCCCTATAAGGTACTCGGGGTGCCGTACGGCGCGAGCGAGGAGGAAGTCACAAAAGCTTATCGACGCCTCGCGAAGAAATATCACCCCGACCTGAACCCGAACGATCCGACGGCGGCTCAGAAAATGAGCGAGATAAACGCCGCTTACGAACAAATAAAAAGCGGAAAAGCAAACCAATCTCAAAGCTACGGCGGAGGATACGGTCAGGGGCAAGGATACGGTTACGGAGGATACGGCGGTTACAGGCCGAACGGAGGATACGGAAGCTATCAAGGAAGAACCGATTCATCGAACCGAAACGGCTACGACCCGTTCGAAGATTTCTTCGGAGGCTTCGGACCTTTCGGAGGTTATACCTATACTTACACGAACGCGAATCGCTCGCCTTTCGATACCGTCAGACATTATATCAGAAACAACGCCTACGCCGAGGCGTTAAACGTCTTGAACGGAATCAACGAGAGGACGGCGGAATGGTATTATTACAGCGCCGTCGCCAATTACAATACCGGAAATAAAGTCACGGCTTTGTCTCACGCTAAAATAGCCGTCCAGATGGACCCCTCGAACGCCGAATATAAAAGGGTTCTCGACCTGATAAACTCCGGAGGCAAAGTTTATTCCCGAGAAAGCGAGAGTTACGGCGGAACCGGGAGAAGAAGAGCGTTCAGAATAGGGAATATATGTCTGTATTGTTTTATTTTTCAAGCTATATGCTCTTGCTGCTGCAACAACCCGTTCCGAAGCAGATATTATTATCAACCTTCCGACGGCCAAAGCGGGGGAGGACAGCAGATTTCGGCGACGGTAAAAGAAAATGA
>CAJFPG010000004.1 GCA_904398665.1 Candidatus Geddesella stercoravicola
ATCTGGACGAAAATCTTACCGATGAGCAGATAGCGGCTTACGGCGAGGCTCTCGCTCAAATAGACAATATAGTGAAAGAGGACTCAAACGGGAAAAGCGGGATAACTTTCGAGTCGAAAGAACAGGCTCTTGAAAATTATAAATCAACTTTTACCGATGAAAATTCTGATATAAACGATAATCTTGACGCCGATATTTTCAGAAACGCTTATATTTTTGAGGTTGAGGATTTAAGTAAGTTTGACCAAACCATTTATGAGGTTGAGAAAATTGAGGGCGGCGCGGAAATAAGTCACAGAAGAGATCTTGTGCAAAGTCTTAACGATTATGAAAATATTGTCGCTTTTCTTTTCGCGTGCATAATGGTATTTTTATTTATTCTTTCCGTCTTTGTCATTATGAATTCGGTTAAGGCGTCGGTATACGCCAGAAAAAACGAGATCGCAATTATGAAATATGTCGGAGCGACGGATTTTTTCATACGATTGCCTTTCTTTATCGAGGGACTTATAATAGGAATTTTTTCAGGGATAATTTCAAATATACTTTTGATTTATATATATAACGCGGTAATTTCTCCGATTTTGTCTGAGATTGATTTTATCTCTCCGGTAGATATTTCCTCCGGGCATTTTTATCTGACTCTTATTTTTATTATTTGCGGCGGACTTATAGGTATGCTCGGGTCGGTTCTTCCGGTTAAAAAATATCTGAAAGTATGAGAAAGGAGTTCTGTAATGAGTAAGAAATTTTTTAGAAACGGTATTGTGATTTCCTCTTTTTTGTTGGCGATATCCGCGGTTTTTGTCTTTATTTTCGCCGACTTCGGAAATGTTGAGGCGACCGCTACGACGGCTTCTTCAATAAATTCTGAAATAAATTCGGTCAAGGAGCAGCTTTCTTCTTTGGAGTCAAGACAAAATTCTATCGAAAACGCTCTTTCGGCCGCCGAAAGCGAAAAGGAGTCGTCTTTGGCTTCAAAACAGCTTTTGGAGGAGCAAATAGGCTCTCTTGAAGAAGAGATAGATGTTTTGGCTAATTATATAGATTCTCTTAATGAGAGCGAGCAGGAGCTTGAAGATAGAATAACCGAGCTTCAAGCCGAATATGACGATTATTATGAAAAATATCGTGAAAGAGTTCGTGAGAATTACGAAAAGGGAGATATTTCGTATTTGGAAATACTTCTCGGTTCGGAAAGTTTTTCCGATATGCTCACTCGTTTGGATTACGTTATGGCTGTAATGGAATATGATAATGCTCTTCTTGAAAATATGGAGGCTAATATCGCCGAAGTGGAAGAGAGTAAATCCACTCTTGAAGCCGCGATTGAGGAAAACGAGGCCGCTTCCGCAAGACTCGCGTCCAAAAGAGCGTCTTATACTTCGAAAATCTCTGATCTTGAAAATACGATCGCAAGTTTGGATAGCGATATTAACTCTTACGGCGCAGATCTCGCGGAGTTCAGTCGACTCGAAAGAGAGTTTCAGGCTCAGCTTGACGCTTTAATGGACCAAAATATGGAGTATATGGGTGGAGATTATTTTATTTGGCCCGTTCCGTCTTCGTCTTCTATTTCGTCTTATTACGGTTCGAGAACTTATTATTATAACGGAAGATGGGTATCCGACTTCCATGACGCTCTCGATATAGCGGCTCCCGGAGGATCGCCGATTATAGCTGCCGCCTCTGGAAAAGTAATTTTTGCCGGATGGGTTACGACAGGCGGAGGATATAAAACCGTTATAGATCATGGGGGAAATATAAGTTCTCAGTATATGCATCAACAAAGGATTCTTGTGACTACGGGGCAATCGGTGGATCAGGGCGACACTATAGGTCTTGTCGGTCAAACGGGAACGGCGACCGGAAATCATTTGCATTTTAAAATTACAAAGAACGGTTCTACCGTTAATCCGATTTATTACATAAATTATCAAAATGATTTCTCCGTTCTAAGAAAAATAACCGATTAGGAGAATAATATGAGGAAAAAAGGTGTAAGATTAGGAACGTTGTTTTTCCTTATTGTCGCTACGGCGTTTGTGACCGCTGTCGTTACCTATTATTATCTAAGCGCCGTTATTGACGATCTCGGACGAAATCAGCAGTTATATACAAAACTTAATAACGTGAATAAAATGATTTCGTCGAGCTATATAGGAACAATCGATCCTTTGGACGGATATGACGCTATTGTCGACGGGGCCGTCGCGGGATATATAAACGGTCTCGGAGACCCTTATTCCTATTATTTGGACGAAAAAAACTATACTCTCTCTTATCTCTCTGAGGATTCCGTAGATATCGGGGTTAAAACCGATTATGACTATAACAGTAAAGGAATACGAGTTACGTTTATTAAAAACGGATCTCCCGCTCAAAATTCCGAGTTACAGGTAGGAGACGTAATAGTCGCTATTGACGGCACGACGGTCGACGAGAGGGGATACAGAAGCTCTGTTCAAAGGCTTAGCGGAGCCGTAGATTCCGAAACCGTTCTCAGCGTTTACAGGGCGACTACTGACGAGAATTTATCTATTACTGTAAGAAGAACGGCGTATACTCCGAATACGATATCGTATAAATTGATAGAAAATGACATAGGATATATTCTTATAGACGAGTTTGACAGTACGACTTATAAAAGTTTTTCTTCCGCCTTTACCGAGCTTATCGAGAAAGGGGCGAGAGGTTTCGTGTTGGACGTTCGTTTTTGTTACAGCGGTGATTTGGACAGCGCCGTTTCCATTCTCGATATGTTGACTCCGTCGGCTATTCTTGTATCGGTAAATGAAAAATCTTCCTCGTCTCCTACTTTATATAGATCGGATGAAAAATCTACGACTGTTCCCATAGTTGTAATTCAGAACGCTGAGACATCGGGTGTCGCTGAGGTCTTTTCCGGTTCTTTGAGAGATACGGGAAGCGCTGTTGTTATCGGGGAAATTTCGGCCGGATTGGGTATAGGACAACGAGATATCAGTCTCGGAGACGGTACGGCTATACATTTGTCGACATACGAGTATGTTTTGCCGTCGGGAGAAAAATTTAACGGCGCGGGGGTTACCCCGAATTTCATTTCGGAACTTTCGGAAGAAAAGAAAGAAATTTTTTCCGAGCTTTCCGATGAAGATGACGATCAATTGCAATTTGCAATCGCTAAATTAAGAGAACAGATAGGATAATATGTAATGAATAAAAATCGTGGTATTATAGTTTCCGTTATCGTTACTTTTATCGTTACCGTGGCGCTTTGTTTTTCCGTGATGTTTATGTTTACGGGAGATTTGTTTTTGTCAGGTGACGAGACAACCGATACTCTTCTTGAAAAAATTAATCAAATTAATTATTTGATAGACGGAAAATCAATCTATGAGCTTGACAAGGAGACCGCGATAGAAAACGCTCTTTATTCTTATGTTGCGACTTTGGACGATGATTACGCCACATACTTTGATAAAGACTATTACGAGGACTACCTCGATGAGGTTCGAGGCGCGTATTCCGGAATAGGGGCTCAGATTTTAGCTCCCGCGTCCGATATTATAGGCGAGAACGGTTTGTTTATTTATAGAGTTATCGGAAATTCTCCCGCGGAAAAAGCGGGGATTCAATCAACCGACAGTATAATTGCCGTTGACGGAAACAGTATTTCCGGAATGACTTATAACGACGCGGTAAACAGTATTTTGGGTGACCCAGGTACTTCCGTTACCGTCACTGTCAAAAGGGGAGAAACTTCTATTGATTTTACGGTGACTCGGGAATCGTTCCTCGCTCGTGACGTCGATTATAAAATGATTGACGGCGATATAGGTTTTATTCGGATACATGAGTTTAGTTCCGAAACGGCGTATTCCCAGTTTATCGAGGCTCTTGATTCTCTTATTGCTGAGGGCGCGACCGGATTTATTTTCGATGTTAGAAATAATCCGGGAGGAGATTATGAGACGGTTGTGAATATTCTTAATCTTTTGGTTGACAGAGACGAACTTGTAATACTTAAATATAAGGACAGAGAAGAGATTGAGTATTCTACAGGAAACAGAAAAACTGACCTTCCGTGCGTGGTTTTGATAAATGAGTCTTCTGCAAGCGCCGCTGAATTGTTTTCTTCCGCGTTGCGTGATTTGAATTCGGCGCCTCTTGTCGGAACCACGAGTTACGGCAAGGGAGTGGGACAGGAGTATTATGAGCTTTCGGACGGTTCGGGCTTAAAATTTACAACGTTTCATTATATGACTAAATCAAGGCTTGATTATGACGGAATAGGTCTTATTCCCGATTATGAGACGGAACTTACGGAAGAACAGAAGAATTATTTTTATGTTCTTGATGAGACTTCCGATCCGCAGCTTATAAAAGCTTTGGAAGTCATGGATACTTTACGGTAATGATAATATTGAATCCGCGAAAGGCGGTTTAACTATTGAGATTGGAGATTAAATCATATTATGAGCAATTCGGTTATATTAACAAAAGAAGGTTTGAAAAAATTAGAGGAAGAATTATATTATCTTAAATCGGTCAAAAGAAACGAGGTTTCAGAAAAGATTAGAATAGCGAAGGAGTTCGGGGATCTTTCTGAGAACAGCGAATATAACGCCGCCCGCGAAGAGCAGTCTATTATGGAGGGACGGATTAATTATATCGAGGAACAGCTTAAAAACGTCAAAATCCTTGATGAAAGCGAACTTTCAAACGATACTGTGTCGGTAGGTACTCTCGTTACCGTTTATGATAATTTGTACGGAGAAGAAGAGGAGTATCTTATAGTGGGAAGAACCGAATCTAATCCGGCGGAAAATAAAATTTCAGACCAAAGTCCGATAGGAAAAGCTCTTATAGGACAAAAACTTGGTTCTGTGGTTACTGTTGAGGCTCCTGGCGGAAGCTATACGGTTGAGATTCGTAAAATTCGTATACCGGATTAATCGGTGATTTTAATTTTGGGGAGTATATTAAAATGGAAGAAAATAACAGCATTGTTGATTTGACGGAAGAACAGGAGCAAACCCTTACCGAGCAGGTTAAAATAAGGAGAGAAAAGCTTGAAGCTCTTCAAAAAGCGGGAAAAGACCCGTTCAAAGTAACCTCTTATGATTTCACTCATTATTCCGAGGATATAAAAAACAATTTTGATTCTCTCGATCAGAAAGATGTTTCAATCGCCGGAAGAATAATGTCCTGGCGAGATATGGGAAAGGCAAATTTTATCGATATCGCCGACGGAAAAGGTCGTATTCAAGTTTATGTAAGAGTGAACGATATCGGCGAGGAATCTTTTGCCGAGTTTAAAACTTGGGATATAGGAGATATAATAGGGATAAAGGGTTTTGTGTTTAAGACTCGAAGAGGTGAAATTTCGGTTCACGCGAAAGAGGTTGTTCTTTTGGCGAAAGCTCTTTTGCCTTTGCCTGAAAAATGGCACGGACTCACAAACCAAGATCTTCGCTATCGACAAAGATACGTGGATCTTATAGTAAATCCGGAAGTTAAGGATACTTTCATTAAGAGATCTCTTATAATTTCTGAGATAAGAAATTTTCTCAATTCAAAAGGCTATCTTGAAGTCGAGACCCCGCTTTTGCATAACGAGGCGGGAGGCGCCAGCGCCCGTCCTTTTATAACCCATCATAATTCGCTTAATATGGATTTGTATTTGAGAATCGCTCTTGAACTTCATTTAAAGCGTCTTATAGTCGGCGGTATGGATCGTGTTTATGAGATTGGAAGAGTTTTCCGTAACGAGGGAATGGATACTCGTCATAATCCTGAATTTACGCTTTTAGAGTTCTATCAAGCGTACACCGATTATAACGGAATGATGGATATTATCGAAGAAATGTTGAAATATATTTCTCAAAAAGTTTTGGGAACCACTGTGGTTGAATACGGGGACGTCAAACTTGATTTTGGAAAATCATTCGAGCGTCTTTCTATGGTTGACGCTGTTAAAAAATATGCCGGGGTCGATTTTAACGAGATCAATTCCGACGAGGAAGCGAAAGCTGTCGCCGATAAGCGTCATATAGAATATGAGGCGAGACATAAAAAAGGCGATATACTGAACCTGTTTTTCGATACTTATGTTGAGGATAAACTCGTGCAGCCAACGTTTATAATGAATCATCCTGTCGAAATATCCCCCTTAGCGAAAAGAATGCCCGATAATCCGGAATATACCGAGCGTTTTGAGCTATTTGTCGCCGGAAGAGAGCTTGCGAACGCGTTTTCCGAGCTCAACGATCCGATTGACCAGCGAGAACGTTTTGAAGCTCAGGCTCTTCTTAAAGCTCAGGGCGACGACGAGGCCCAGGGCGTCGACGAGGATTTTCTAAACGCTTTGAGTTATGGTATGCCTCCGACAGGAGGTCTTGGAATGGGCGTGGATCGCTTGATAATGCTCTTTACTACCAACTCTTCTATAAGAGATGTTTTGTTATTCCCGAC
>CAJFPG010000005.1 GCA_904398665.1 Candidatus Geddesella stercoravicola
AATTCGGACTTTGGTTCGAAATTGAGAGAACGACAAAGAACTCTGATCTTTACCGAGAAAACAGAGAACTGTTTTTCGATATAGACGAGGCAAACGCCCTTTTCGACTTTTCGCGTCCCGCGGCGAGAGACAAAGTTTTCGACATAATAAAAAACACGGTAAAAACTTACGGGGTTGAATTTATCAAATTTGATTATAACGCGGCTTTGGCGTATGATCCGACCGGTTCCTCCTTTTACAGATACTACTCCGGATGGTACTCTCTCATGGATCGATTCAGAGAAGAGATGCCGGAAGTCTTTTTTGAATGCTGTTCGAGCGGGGGGCTACGAACAGACCCTTCGTCCTATCTTCATTACGACAGTCTTTTCTCTTCCGATACGGTGCACCCTTTGCTGACGGCGAGGATAATCGACGGAGCTATGCTGAGATTGCCTCCGAGAGCGATAACCAAATGGATATCTCTCAGAGAAGTGTCCGGAATCGCGAGAAGATATTATAAAAATGAGAAAACCGACAGAAGACTTCTTTCCGCCACAGACGGAGCGTGGGATTTAACAATAGAGATACCAATAGAGTTCCTTGAAGCTTACGCTCTCGTGAACGGGCTCGGATTTACTGCCAAAATTGACGATTATTCCGAGGAAACAACAGAAAAACTTCGTCAAATAATAGATTTCTGGAAAGAGATGAGACCTTTTATTGAGAAAGCCACCTGCGCCCCGTTGTCAATGCCGAAACAAAACTCAAATTATGACGACGATATCGTTTGGCAGCTTTCTTCAATCGATGATAAAGAACACGTAATAGCCGCGCTTCATATGGGAAATCACAGAAACGGCTTAAAGATCGTCCCGAGAAATATAGACAAAAACGCGACTTATGAAATTTCATTCGTCGGGGTATTTCGCACAAAAGGCTTTGACAAAGGATATACTGTAAAGGGAAAAGAGCTTGAAAACGAGGGAATTGTTCTGGCGTTTCCAGAAAGTTTTACCGGAAGAATAGCGAAAATCACAAAAAAAGATTAGCGAACAAAAAAACGGCATAATAACATAAAAAACAAGAGTATTGAGAAAAACAACAAAAACAAAAAGAAAAAAGAAGAGCAAAATAATTACAAAATAATTATATAAAATAAAAAAATAATTATATAAAATAAAAAAGACAAGGACAATAAAGGTAAAAAAGACAGAAAAAAGAAACAAAAACGAGATTTCGCCCTAAAAGCTTCTCTCGTTCTCGTTTCTGTCTCCGTTTTTAATTTAACTTTATTTTTATGTTTAACTCTCGCTCTCGGCTTCCCTTTTCGCTTCGCGGTAGGCTTCAAGCACTTTATCCTCCAACTCCCTCCGCATTTCGGCGTTTATAGGGTGGGCGATATCGGAAAAATGCCCGTCGGCGTTTTTCTTGCTCGGCATCGCGATGAAAGTTTTTTCAGCTCCCTGTATAACCTTTATGTCGTGAATCACAAGCATATCGTCAAAGGTCACCGAAACGATAGCCTTCATCTTTTCATTGTCATAAAGTTTTCTGACGTGAATGTCCGTTATTGTCATTTTAAAGTCTCCTTTGTCTGTCTTTTAATTGTCTTTTTGATTCGAAACGAAACGTGGGAAGAAAAAAGAGAACGAGCTTTCTCCTCTTCTCTTTTCAGCCTCTCATAAAAATTCGCTGTCGTCATTATGATTATTCTTCTTTTTGATCTTTTTTATACCGCGAGAAAAAATTTTCTCGCCTGAAACCCGGCGATACGAGGCGAGCGAGAAGCGACGCTTTCTAAAACCTCAAATCGCCGCGAAATTTAATTTTAGGAGTTTGCCGTACCGACAAAACGGCGGAGTTAATATGAATTTAGATATTTCAAAAGAAAAACGCATATATTTTATCGGAATCGGAGGTTCTTCAATGTCGAGCCTCGCGGAAATAATGTTTAGAAGAGGATATTCGGTATCGGGCTCGGATATGCAGGAAAGCCACTATACCGAACATCTCTCCTCTCTCGGTATTCCCTGTTATATAGGGCAAAAAAAAGAAAATATCGTCAATGCCGCCCCGGACATTATCATAAAAACCGACGCTATTTCCGACACAAACCCCGAGATTAAAGCGGCGGAAGAAAACAATATTCCCGTTTTCAGGAGAGCCTGGTTACTCGGAAAGATATTGGACGGCTATAAAAAAACCATCGGCATCGCCGGCACTCACGGAAAAACGACGACATCTTCAATGATAACATCGATTCTTATGGAAGGTGTCGAACGCCCTTCCGCGATCATCGGAGGACAAATGAAAAGGATAAACTCCGGTTTTTTGCTCGGAGACGACGACGTCTGCGCGTTCGAGAGTTGCGAGTATAAAGAATCGTATCTGAATTTTCACCCGGATATTTCGGTGATAACAAATATCGCGGAAGACCATATGGAGTATTTTAAAACCCTCGATAATTTGCTCGAGTCTTTCAGAAAATATCTCGACAACACAAAATCCGGAGGGACCGTCGTGATAAACGCCGAGAATGAAAATACGAGAAAAATGCTCTCCCTCCGCCCTTACAAGGGACAAATCGTCACTTTCGGTTTCGGCCACGGAGACTTTCACACCGAAAACCTGAGCTGCGACTGCGGACTTTATGATTTTGACGTAATAGACGAAAACAGAAAAGAAAGAACGCATATCAAGCTGTCAGTCCCCGGCAAACACAACGTAATAAACGCCGTCGCGGCTTTCGCCGCCGCCCGAGTCTACGGAATATCTCCCGACAAAATAGCCGCGGGTCTTGAAAAATTCAACGGCGTAGGCAGAAGGTTCGAATACTATTGTAAAGTGAACGGAGCGGTCATCGCCGACGATTACGCCCATCATCCGGACGCTTATAAAGTTACGCTCGACACCGCCAGAAGCCTCGGCTTCAAAAGAGTTATAGCGATACATCAACCTCATACTTTTTCCCGAACAAAGATGCTGATGAACGAATTTGTCGAGGTCTTATCTCAATTTGACCACGTCATCGTCACCCCGATTTACGCCGCGAGAGAAACGAACGACGCTTACGGCGTCTACGCCGAGGACGTCGTAGCCCGTCTTGACAACGCCGAGTATTGTCCGGATTATGACACAGTGGCTCACAGAGTCAAGCAAATGGCAAGACCGGGAGATCTTTTTATAACTCTGTCCTGCGGCGATATCTACCGCTGCGCCGAAAGAATAACCGAACTTTACGGAGAAGAAAAATTTTTTTGAATAAAGACAAAAGGACAGAACGAGAGATAAATATATGAGAAAAATATTAAACGAAATATAAAAATAATTCGATGATATTATTTTAATTATGGAATTTAGAAAACGATAATCCCCGCGATAATTTTTTAACTATGGATTTTAGAAAAGGATACTCCGCGCGAGAATTTTTTAATTACAGAGTTTAGAAAAAGATAGTCTC
>CAJFPG010000006.1 GCA_904398665.1 Candidatus Geddesella stercoravicola
AGTATAAGAGGTTACGGAAGATTTATCGTGGACGATTTTCTCAGGCAAAGTCGCAAGGGGAAAATGCAATATAAGATAAGGAAATTCGTCTGAAATATATAGATGTTTAAGGAGAGGGTACAATGTTAACGTTAAAAGAGATTGAAACAAAGAAGTTTTCAAAAGCGAAGACCGGGGGATATCAGCCTGAGGAGGTCGAGCGTTTTCTTGACGAAATCTATGACAGTTATAATTTATTGCTGTCTGAAAGAGATAATCTTTCAAATGAGATATTATCTTTAAATGGGAAAATAGATAAAGCTTCCGCGGAAATAAAAGAGTTGAAAGAAAAGCTTTCGGATCCGCAGAGCGCGTACAATGAAACTATTAATCTCGCTAACTCAAAGGCGGATAAAATTGTTTACGAGGCCCAAAATTACGCTAAAAAATTAATAGAGGCGGCTCATGTCGAGGCGGAAAGACAACAGAAAGTGAGCAGTCAATTTGTTAATGAGGTGGAGGATTTTAAATCGAAACTTCTTTCAATCTATGAGAATCATGTCAAGTTGATTTCTTCTATTCCGGTAATTAAAGTAGAGGAAGTCCCAGCGGAGTCAAAAACGCTTGAAATGCTTGAAAATTCTACTGTCGACGCGTCTCCTGAAGAAGTTTCGGCTCCTGTTTCGGAAAAAGAGGTAAAAGAGACTGTCGAAAAGATAAACGAGCAGGGGGTCGAATATGAGGAAAAGGTGGCTGAAAATGAAAATATTTTAGATTCTGACATAATAGAAGATTCCGTTAAATCTTCCGTCGACGAGGAGGGCGCCGTTTCGGCTCCCGAGACTCCTGTTGTCTCTGAAAATTATGTTCCTTCGAGATATAATAACGAAGAACAAAAGTCGGAAACTAATTCAGTGCCTGATAGAAATAATTCTCAGTTTGTATATAAAAAGGTTGAGAAAGACGAAAGGGAGCCGGAAGATATAAACAGATATCATATGAGGGAAGTTCCGAGAAATGACTCTGAAAACGACCCCGATACCGCGATTGACGGTCTGTTTGACATGGAGGAGTCCGACAAGAAGAAAAAGAAGAAAAAATTTAGCTTTTTCGGCTTTGTAAAAGATTCGGATGATGATGACGATGATTTTGACGATGATTTCGGCGACGACGATTATTTCGATGACTATGACGACGAGGAATAGTCTTTAATGAAAAATAACGTTCATAAAATTTTTTATTGTTTAATTATTATTCTAATAATTGTTGTTGACCAGATTGTAAAATACCTTTCTGTCGTTTTTCTTAAACCTGTGTCTACTATTCCGGTATTGGACGGAGTTTTTCATTTGACATATTGCGAGAATACCGGAGCGGCTTTTAGTATTTTTGAGGGCGCAAGGTGGTTTTTCATTATAATAACTTCTTTATTTGTGATTTTTATTTTATTTTTGGTTTTTTCCGGTAGAGTTCAATCTGTCGTCGGTTCATATCTCTTGTCCGTGGTCGCGGCGGGAGGTATCGGTAATCTTATAGATAGAATTTATCAAGGCTATGTGGTCGATATGTTTGATTTCAGACTGATAAATTTCGCGATTTTTAATGTCGCCGATATCGCCGTCACATGCGGGGGCATAGCGTTTGTTATATTGTATTTTGTTAAAAAGGGCGAAATTATTAAGTGGAAAAGATAATCGTGTCATCGGATAATACCGATGAAAGAATCGACAAATTTTTATCCGAAAAAATCGATAAAACCCGTTCCTCAATTATTTTATTGATAGAGCGGGGGGCTGTGTCGGTAAACGGGCATGCTATAAAGAAAAATTATAAAATAAAGAACGGGGATATTATTGAAATTAATATTCCGGAACCGGAATATCTTAATGTTCTACCGGAGGATATCCCTATTGATATCGTTTATGAAGACGAATATGTCGCGGTGGTAAATAAACCGAGAGGTATGGTGGTTCATCCGGCGCCCGGAAATTATAAAGGGACTCTTGTTAACGCTTTGCTTTATCATTGTAAGGATTCTCTTTCAAGTATTAACGGCGTGATACGTCCTGGAATCGTTCATCGTATCGATAAGGATACGAGCGGGCTTCTTATAATAGCCAAAACAAACGACGCTCATATTAAACTCGCGGAACAGATAAAAGAGCATTCTTTTTTGCGTGTGTATTACGGGATAGTTTACGGCCGCTTAAAAGAAGGAGAAGGAACGATAGATAAACCTATCGGAAGACATCCGAAAGATAGAAAAAAAATGGCTGTTACATATAAAAATTCAAAGCGAGCTGTTACAAATTATAGAGTATTACTGGAATATGATAAATTTTCTTTGGTAGAGTTTAAATTGGAAACAGGAAGAACCCATCAAATACGAGTTCATATGGCTTTTCTAGGACACCCTATATACGGCGACCCTTTATACGGTCCGGCATCGGCGGTTCGTGAAAATTTAGGCGGGCAATTTCTGCACGCTAAAAAAATAGGTTTTATTCATCCTGCTACCGAAGATTATATGGAATTTGACAGCGCCGTTCCGGATTATTTTTATCGTTTAATTCCAAAAGAGGATTTTGAGGGAGGTTCTTTTCTCTCGTAAAATTTTTTACAGAAAGGGTTTTTATATATGATTGGTTCCGTTGTATACGAGTTAGCTCCTACCCCGAATAATCCGAGGAACAGCGAGGGCAGTTTCGGAAGAGCTCCCGACGGGAGTATTCTTTTCGTATATAATCGATATACTGAGGGGCAAGCTGATGACGCTAAGGCTGATTTAGCCGTTTTAACATCACGGGATGACGGACGTTCTTGGGAAAATTCCGGAATTATTTTATCCGCCGACGATTTGGGCGCGATGAATTTGATGGGAAGTTCATTATTGACCCTTGATAACGGGGATTTTTTGTTGTTTTATCTTTTCAGATCAAAAACTAACCGATTAAATATGTTTTTCCGTAAATGTCTAAGTCCGGACGGACTTAAATGGGGAAATCCATCTGTTTGTATTTCTCATGAGGGATATTATGTCGTAAACAGCGATCGTGTTATCAAATTGGAAAGCGGGCGACTTATAATTCCCGCGGCGTTTCACCGAAACGGACCTTCCGTAGACGGGAAGGGTGATATTATGGACTCGGTGGCCGAAACATTATATTATTATTCTGATAACAACGGGGCATATTGGGATGTCAGTAATAAGCTTAATTTGCCTTATACGGCGTATTTCACTTCGGGTTTGCAAGAACCGGGGGTTATAGAGCTCGGAAACGGAATTTTGTACGGTTGGGCGAGAACCGATACCGGAAGACAGTATGAGATGTTTTCTTTGGATTCCGGAAGTACTTGGACGACGCCTCAACCGTCTCGTTTTACATCTCCATTGTCTCCTCTTTCAATGAAGCGACTTCCTGACGGCCGTATTATTGCGGTTTGGAATCCTATTCCGATATATAACGGTAGAAAAGAAGTTATAAACGGTGTTTGGACAGGAGGAAGATCTCCTCTTGTGTATGCGATAAGTTCTGATAACGGAAAAACTTTTTCCTCTCCTATTGTTATTGAGGATGATGAAAATTGCGGATATTGTTATACGGCTATATTCGCGGGCGAAAAGAATCTTTCGCTTGCTTATTGCGCGGGAGGACCGGGAGATTCTACTTGTCTTGCCCGCATCCGAATTAGAAATATTCCATATGACGAATTACTGATAAAATAAAGACTTTCTGTGTTTGTCGTAAAGCGCGCGGCTCTTGTTCCGAAATGCGTTTAGCTTGGGTAATTGGTCGGAATCTCCATGGTTTTATGGGAAGGGCTGGTAAAAAAAAGCGTTTCTTGAATATTCTGCGTTTCAATATAACCGCAGCAGTCTATGATGTGGGGGTCGTTATATTTTCAGTTCGGCAATGACGATTAAAAAGCCTGTTATGTAAATAAACGTAACGGCTTTTATTATAAGAAGTTGAACCTTTATAAAATATTAAAAGGAGTGCTTTTGTATGAATCGAACTATATCTCGCGTTTTGTGGATTGTTGCGGGTGTTCTTTTAATCATCGCGGGAGTCTACTGTCTGTGTAATCCTGATGTCGGGCTGCTGGCGCTTTCTCTGTATATTGGTATTGTTATGTTGATTTCCGGTATCATTGACATCGTGATATTCGCAAAGTGGAACGGAAAGATATTGGGTGCAGGTTGGTTTCTGGCAGATGGTATCCTGACGGTGCTGCTTGCCTTGTTTTTATTGTTTAACCAGGCTTTTACGATGCTGTCTCTGCCTTTTATATTCGGTATATGGCTGCTATTTTCCGGTATTAACCATTTTGTCAATTCGTTTGAATTGCAGACTCTCGGTGTCAAAGGATGGGGCTGGCTGACAGTACTTGGCATAATATTGTCAGTGGTGGGTTTTTTCTCTCTTTTCGATCCGATTGCCAATTTGTTCGCTATAAGTATTTTAGTGGGAATTTTGTTGATTTGCGAAGGTATAGCGGCGATTGCGCGGGCTTGCTTTTCCCATCGGTTGTGGAGATAAAAACTCGTGTGTCGCTTTTTCTCCATGTATGACGCGAATGATTATGTAATGGTTATTCTATTTCGTTCGTTTCTACGGCCAACGTCTACTCTTTTTTAGACATGCCGAAGATTTTCCTTTGTTATAGAGTCATATGTGACCTGGGGATAACAAAGAGCTATGTGTCTACTGGATATTTGAGTAGGCGATGGCTCTTTTTGCTATATCTTTGGAGGTGTAGGAAATGCTGTTAAAAGATGCTCAAATAGGCAAAACATATATGGTTGAAAACATCCGTCTTCCGTTCCAATTGGAGCGTCGCCTTGAGGCTCTGGGAATGATTATGGAAATTACAGTTTATGTTTTGGGCCGTAAAGAGATGGAAATTTCGATTGTTAAGTTCCGGGAACCCTTCTTTTTTTTTGGAATACAATATTACAAAAAAATATTGAAGTGAAAGAAGGTAAGACGAATCAGCGAGCGTGAAATGACGATATAGTTCGGAAACTTAAACTGCGGAAAGACGACGCTATTTAACGCTTATACCGGAGCAAATTTAAAAGTAGCTAACTGGCCCGGCGTTACGGTAGAAAAGGTGGAAGTCTCTGCCAATGACTATGATCTTAGGAGGTATACTACGATGAATGAAGTAAAAAAACCCAAAAAATCGCTATTTTTCTATTATGGTATTGTTCTTCTGGCTCTGCTGTTGTTTAACTTTTTGGCTATGCCTTGGTTGGCACAGCGGCAAGCGCAGGAAGTGGATTACGGAACCTTCCTTGATATGGCCGAAAACAAGGAATTAGGTCGGGTGGAGGTACAGCAGCAAGAAAATCAGATTATCTTCACTAATCAGGACAATACCGCTATTTATAAAACAGGCATGATGCCGGACCCGAATTTGACTCAAACTCTTAAGGATTCAGGCGCGAGTTTTGAAGGGGAAATTATCCAGCAGTCCGATCCTATCCTTTCCTTTTTGTTGACATGGGTGCTCCCGATTGTGATTTTTATATTGATTGAACGTTATATAACGAAAAAAATGATGCAAAACGCGGGCGGTCCAAACGCTATGATGTTTGGTTTGGGGAAAAGTAATGCCAAAGTCTATGTAAAATCCTCTGAGGGTATTAAGTTTTCCGATGTCGCCGGGGAAGATGAAGCGAAAGAAAATCTTTCCGAAATCGTCGATTATCTGCATAATCCCAATAAATATCGGGAAATCGGAGCATCTATGCCAAAGGGTATTCTTCTTGTCGGCCCTCCCGGAACCGGTAAAACCATGCTGGCCAAGGCGGTGGCCGGGGAATCAAATGTGCCATTCTTTTCTATTTCCGGTTCTGAGTTTGTAGAGATGTTTGTCGGTATGGGCGCCTCAAAAGTGCGGGATTTGTTTAAACAGGCAAAAGAGAAAGCGCCTTGTATTGTTTTTATTGATGAAATCGACGCTATTGGACAGAAAAGAGAAGGACAATTTGGCGGAAACGATGAGCGCGAGCAGGCATTAAATCAGTTGTTGACTGAAATGGACGGCTTTGAAGAGAATACTGGCGTTATTATTTTGGCGGCTACCAATCGCCCTGAGTCCCTGGACCCGGCACTGACCCGTCCCGGGCGTTTTGACCGCCGCGTACCTGTGGAACTCCCTGATTTGAAGGGGCGTGAAGAGATTCTTAAAGTGCATGCGAAAAAAGTCAAGATAGATGAAAATGTGGATTTTGGCAAAATCGCCCGAATGGCTTCCGGCGCGTCGGGCGCGGAACTGGCAAATATTATTAATGAAGCTGCGCTTCGCGCTGTAAGGGATAACCGGCGGTTTGTAACCCAGTCGGATTTAGAGGAAAGTATTGAAGTCGTCATTGCCGGTTATCAAAAGAAAAATGCAATTCTCACTGACGATGAAAAGAAGATTGTGGCCTACCATGAAATCGGGCATGCCTTGGTCGCGGCTAAACAGACCGATTCCGCTCCTGTGCAAAAAATTACCATCGTGCCTCGCACCTCCGGAGCTCTTGGCTATACTATGCAGGTAGACGAGGGCAATCATTATTTGATGAGTCAGGAAGAACTGGAAAACAAGATCGCGACGCTGACCGGTGGACGAGCCGCGGAAGAACTTATTTTCCACTCCGCTTCTACCGGAGCCTCCAATGATATCGAGCAAGCGACTAAGCTGGCTCGGGCGATGATTACCCGTTACGGTATGAGCCGGGATTTTGATATGGTCGCGTTGGAGACGGTAACAAATCAGTATTTAGGCGGAGATGCCAGTCTTGCCTGTTCCGCGGAAACCCAAACTGAGATTGACAAGCAGGTGGTGACGTTGGTTAAGCTGCAGCATGAAAAGGCTGCGAAAATTTTGGAAGAAAATAAGGACAAGCTGGATGAGCTGGCAAAATATCTGTATGAAAAAGAAACCATCACCGGCGATGAATTTATGTCGATTCTGAACGCGTGAATAAAATAAAGGAAGAGTATTCTATGAAAACAGCTGTTGTAGATGTGGGAGGAGGCCTTAGGGGCATTTATGCCTCTGGTGTTTTGGACCGGTGTCTGGAAGAGAAAATTTACTTTGACGCCGGCGTTGGCGTATCCGCGGGCAGCGCCAACATCGCTTCTTATTTAGCGGGGCAAAAGGGACGAAATTATTTGTTTTATACCGAATATTCCGCCCGTAAGGAATATATGAGTCTGCGTAATTTTCTGTTTAAGAAAACTTATATCGATATGGATTATGTTTACGGCGTGCTCAGTAATGATGACGGAGAAAATCCTCTGGATTACGAGGCGATGGTCGCTAATCCCGCGCGGTTCATTGTTGTGGCCTCAAACGCCGAGACGGGAAAAGTTCAATACTTTGATAAAAATGACATGTCCCAGAATAACTATGATGTGATCAAAGCATCCTGTTCCATCCCGTTTGTGTGCCATCCTTATTTTATTGATGGAGTACCGTATTACGACGGGGCTCTCGGAGATCCGGTTCCCATTGAAAAAGCTTTTTCAATGGGATGCGATAAGGTCGTTTTAATCCTCACTAAACCCAGGGATTTCCGCCGCGCGCCGGATAAGGATCGGAAACTCGCGTCACGAATTTACAAAAAATATCCCCTTGCCGCCGCTCAGTTGGAACAGCGCGCGGAGAAATATAACACTGGGGTTGATTTGGCAAAACGCTATGAAAAACAAGGGAAGCTTTTGATTGTTGCGCCGGACGATACCTGCGGCATGGATACCTTAACGCGAAACCCGGAAGCTATGAGACGCTTTTATGAAAAGGGAATTCAAGACGGAGGAAAGATAGCTGCCTTTTTGAGTTGAGGTATTCTTAGTAAACAAGGAGAAAAAATGATATGATTAAATTACTTAAAAAACTGCGGCGAAAAGAATGGCTTATGGCGGTTATTTGCGCCGTGTTGGTTTTGGGGCAGATCTATTTTGATTTGAAGCTACCTGATTATATGAGCAATCTGACTGTATTGGTTAAATCGTCAGATAGCACAATGTCGGATATCATGTATACAGGGGCGGAGATGTTGGGTTGCACTTTGGCCAGCGCCGTACTTTGCGTTATCTGCGGATATTTGACCGCCAAGGTTGCCGCCGGATTCGGCTTTTCCATTCGTGAGGCGGTTTTTAATAAAATCGCGGATTTTGGGCAACAAGAAATGAATTCATTCTCTGTTCCAAGTTTAATCAACAGGACTACTAACGATATCACGCAGGTTCAAATGCTTGCGGCCATGGGCCTTCAGATTCTGATTAAATCTCCGATTACAGCGGTCTGGGCCGTTATTAAAATCATCAATAAGAGCTGGACGCTTTCCGCAATTACGGCCGGTTTTGTTGTAGCCCTGCTCATTATGATGATTATCATTATAGTTGTCGTCCTTCCTCGTGTGCGCAGAGTACAGAAACTGACGGATAACATCAACCAGATCGCGAGAGAAAACCTGACAGGAATCAATGTAGTTCACGCATATAACGCAGAGGATTACCAAAACGCAAAATTTGAAAAAGCTAATGTGACATTGATGAATACCCAGTTGTTTAATCAGCGATCTTTTGCCGTTTTGCTCCCGGCCGTAACGCTTGCTATGAACGCGTTGTCTTTGGTGATTTACTGGGTAGGAGCGGCGATTGTTAATAATGTGTCTGTCTCGGATATCCCCCAACGTCTCTCTACTTTTAGCGATATTGTGGTTTTTGGTACATATGCCACATATGTGATTATGTCGATCATGATGATGGTTATGATTATCATGCTGATTCCCGCCGCCCAAGTTTCCGCTCAACGTATCAACGCGGTATTGGATACGAATGTTATTCTACGGGAGGGTACGAAAACAGAGGCTCCGGAGAAGGGCACTGTTGAGTTTCGAGATGTTTCCTTTCGATATCCGAGTTCCGGTAAGGATATTTTGAGTCATATAAGCTTTACCGCGAATCTCGGGGAAACTGTTGCGTTTATCGGCGCTACCGGAAGCGGAAAAACAACGCTAGTTAGCCTGATTGCTCGATTTTACGACGCTACCTCCGGCGAGGTTTTAGTTGACGGGCAAAATGTGAAAGATTATACATTCGATGCTCTTTATGACAGAATCGGATATGTCACTCAGAAAGCGGTGCTGTTTTCCGGCGATATTCGGCAAAATGTGCTGTTTGGGGAAAGCAGGGGAGAAGAAACGGACGAAAATGTCAGGCAGGCGCTTGATTTGGCTCAGGCCACCGAGTTTGTTGAAAAACTTCCGGGCGGTATAGAAGCTCCGATCGCTCAAGGAGGTACAAATGTGTCCGGCGGGCAAAAACAGCGTATTTCTATTGCTAGGGCTTTGGCCAGAAAACCGGAAATCTTGGTTTTTGATGATTCTTTTTCAGCTTTGGACTATCGCACCGACGCGAAGTTAAGGGCCGGTCTGGAAAAACAGTTGAAGAATACTACACGCTTGATTGTGGCTCAGCGTATTGGCACTATACGGAACGCAGATAAGATCATTGTGTTGGATGAAGGGCGCGCCGTCGGAATCGGCACCCACGACGAACTGATGAAAAGTTGCCCCGTATATCAGGAAATCGCCAGGTCTCAGCTCTCCAGCGAAGAGCTGGGCGCGTAAAGGAGGAATGGAGCATGAACAATTTAGGCTCGCGAGGGATGACCGCTACGGAAAAGAGCAAACGCGGGATCGGAGGAGTATTGAAGGAATTATTTTCTTATTCCAGTAAGTTGAAAATTTCTATGACCATTGCTCTCTTGTTCGCTGTAATAGGAGCGATTCTTACAATAATAGGGCCCAATCTGTTGAGCGATATTACGGATCTAATCTCCGACGCTTTGTTTGGGGAAATTGATCTGAGCGCTATTGCCAATGTTGGAATCTCGCTGTTGATAATTTACGGGTTAAGCGCGATTTTTACTTACGTGGAACACTACATCATGGCGACAATCACACTGGACCTTTCCAGAGATTTACGCAGGGATTTATCCAGAAAGATTAACTGCGTACCCTTGGGATATTTTAACAAGGTTTCACACGGTGATATTTTGAGTCGCGTGACCAATGACGTCAGCACTTTGCAACAGGCTCTCTCAAACAGCCTTCCGTCCATCATCAGTTCGGCTGCGCAGTTTGTCGGTTGTCTGATTATGATGTTTGTTACAGAATGGCGAATGGCTCTTTCCGCTGTCTTTGTGACCTTGATCGGGTTTTGCGTCATGGCTTTTGTAATGTTGCGTTCTCAGAAATATTTTGCGGCACGGCAGCAGAACCTCAGTACACTTAACGGTTATATCGAGGAAATGTATTCGGGACATGATGTGGTGCGAATCTCCCGTGCAAATCGAAAGATTAAAAAGGCGTTCGGCGATATGAATACCGTTCTTTACAACGCGGATTGGAGAAGCCAGTTTCTTTCAGGTGTAATGCAACCGTTGATGAACGTTATCGGCAATCTCGGTTATGTGGTTGTATGTGTTTTGGGGTCTATGTTGGCCATGAATGGCCAGATTTCTTTTGGTGTTATCGTCGCCTTTATCATGTATGTTCGCCTCTTCACCTCTCCTTTGAGTACTCTTGCTCAGGGAATGACCCAGATGCAGACAGCCGCCGCCGCGGGGGATCATATCTTTGATTTCTTGCAAGCCGAAGAGCTCCCGAACGAAACCGGAAAAAAACAGGCGCCATCCTATGTTCGTGGAGAAGTGGAATTCGACCATGTGCGTTTTAGTTATCCGGATAACCCTGATAAAATCATCATTAAAGATTTTTCTGCACACATTATGCCCGGTCAGAAGGTCGCTATTGTCGGCCCCACCGGCGCGGGAAAGACCACGATGGTCAATCTGTTGATGCGCTTTTTTGAAATTAACAGCGGAAATATTAAGATTGATGGAGTTCCCAGCTCCGAGATGACTCGTGAAAGCGTGCATAATTTATTTAGTATGGTGTTACAAGATACTTGGTTGTTTGAAGGAACAGTACGGGAAAATCTGGTTTATAATAAGACAGGGGTAAGTGATGAGGAACTGGAGAAAGCTTGTAAAGCCTGTGGCATTTATCATTTTGTCGAGACTCTGCCCAACGGCTTTGATACGATTTTAGATGACAGCATTACCCTTTCTTCCGGACAAAAACAGTTATTTACCATCGCTCGCGCCATGGTGCAAAATAATCCGATGCTTATTTTGGACGAGGCGACTTCATCTGTAGATACCAGGACCGAGCTAATTACTCAGAAAGCGATGGATCGGCTGACCGAGCATCGTACGAGTTTTGTTATTGCTCACCGATTATCCACAATTAAAAATGCCGACTTAATTTTAGTATTGAAGGACGGGGATATTATCGAGCAGGGGACACATGAATCTCTGTTGGCAAAAGGCGGTTTTTATGCCGACCTCTACAACAGTCAGTTTGAAAAAGTATCATAAACGATGCCCTTTGCGAAAATATTTTTTTGCACGGTGGAAAATACAAATATATAGCGGTGATTTTTACTTTTTTCTGCTTTGATTAATAGATTTTAAATTGGGCCCAATCACAGAAAACAAGCTAAATCGTCTCAATTGTTCGGGCGGCGCCGATTTTTTCGGCGCCGCCTTTGTTTTTTATAGTACGATTCATATCAATTTTAACAGAAGGGTAAATATATAAAAAGGTAAATATATAAAATTCGGTGTTGTTGAACTATTTCAATATGTTGTTAGCGTAAGTGAAAACATGGAACAATAAATGAATATATTTTAGAACAATTAAAAAAATTAGTAAAGTCATTAGTTAGAGATGTTCAACTTGCGTAACTTGTTTATCCATTTAGGTGAAAAAATAGTTGTATGGCTGGTAGGTAAATTTAAGACGCGTTTATGTGTCGCCAGTCGAATTGGCCGTACGAAAAAAATGAAATATCCGTCCACATAGCGAGCTGATATTTATTGAGTAAGTTTAATTTGAGATATAGAAAAGAGAGTTATAATAAAATTGAGTTTTGTATTTGTAATTTAGTTTTTTATATCTTTTATTATTTATATTTTTTTTATTTCTTTTTTAATTTGTTTCATATTATTAAATATTATTTATTAATATTATTATTTCATAATTTCATATTTGTTCGTTATATTTTTTGATAATATAAATATCAAGGTTTTTGGATTATTTTCAAATTTATCTTCATGGCCCTATTTTATCCTTATTTCTTACTGATGGATTATTTTTTACTTTATGATTTTTTTGTTTTTTCATCTGTTTCGTTTTTATGAGTAATGTTTGATAGCGGATAATTAATCATCGCGTCTTTTATTTTATCTCCTTTTACATGGGTGTATATCTGTGTGGTAGATAAGTTTTTGTGACCTAAAATTTCCTGAACGGTCCTTATATCCGTGCCGTGTTGATATAGAAGAGTCGCGGTGGTATGGCGTAATTTGTGTGTTGAATAATGTTTTCCTCCAAGATGAGCTTTTTCTATTTGTTTTTCTATAATTGTTTGGACCATGCGGTTCGATATCCGTTTTTGTCGATTGGTTACAAAAAGAGCATATAAATCTTTTGGGGGTTTATATTTTTCATCTCTTACCGCCAAATAATCTTTCAGCGCTGAAATACACGATTCATTTAGGTAAACTTCTCTTTCTTTGTGTCCTTTTCCCATAACTCGCAGAATATTTTCCGTTATATCTGTTATATCGATTCCAACCAATTCGGAAAGACGAAGTCCGCAGTTTAAAAATAGTGTTATAATGGCGTAGTTTCTTTCTTTATTAGGTCCGTCAACGCTGTTTAAAAGAGCCTCGCATTCTTCTATGGATAAGTGAATCGGCAATGTTGAAGGCGTTTTGGCCGGTCCGATATATTCGGTAGGATTTTCGGTTATCATATTATGTTTGGCTAAAAATTTAAAGAAACTTCTTAAACATGAGATTTTACGGTTTCTTGCCCGTGCTTGATTTTCTCTTTCTTCGTGAGCGAAATTCAGAAAAACGTATAAATCTGAAAGATTTATTTTTTTTATATCGTCCAAGGTGATATCTGAGGCGTTTATTTTGTTAAAAGGCTCGGTCGCCCCTTTGTTGCTTTTTAAGAATCGAAAAAAAATTCTGAGATCAAGATAATATTGTTCGACTGTTTTTACCGACATGTCCTTTATCGTTTTACAATAATAAAGAAATTCCGCCGCGAATTCGGGAATATCGTTATATAACGCGTATTTGTTCATTTTTTTACTCCGATTATAATTTTGAGAATACTTCCCTGAGAGAAGACACCCTTATTATTTCCATACCTTTTATTTCGGATAAAAGTTTATTTTTTGCGGGGATAACGCATCGCGTAAATCCTAATTTTTTAGCTTCTAATATGCGTTTGTCAATTGAAGAAACAATTCTTGTTTCTCCCGCTAAGCCTATTTCTCCTATTAAAACTGTGTCGGAGGGTATTATAAAATCTTTCAGTCCCGACGCGAGAGCCGTGGCTATCGCGAGGTCAGCCGCCGGTTCTGAAATTCTCAGGCCTCCGATAATATTAAGATACGCGTCGGAAGCCCCGAAATAAAGCCCGCAACGTTTTTCGAGCACGGCGATGAGCAAATTAAGTCTGTTATAATCGTATCCTGTGGCGACTCTTCTGGGAGCGGGGAAGGGCGTAGACGAAACAAGTGCCTGTATTTCTGCTATTATAGGACGAGAGCCTTCAAGAAGAGATACGGTAGCTATCCCAGAAACACCTTCCGGTTTACCTTGCATAAACATTTTCGACGGATTGTCTATTTCTCTTAGCCCGTCGTTTGCCATTTCGAAAACTCCAATTTCGTTCGTTGATCCGAAACGATTTTTTACCGCTCTTAAAATTCGGCAATCAAGGCTTCTTTCTCCTTCGAAATAGAGAACCGCGTCCACCATATGCTCCATAACTTTCGGCCCCGCTATAGATCCTTCTTTATTTACGTGCCCTATAAGAAAAATAGGTATGCCGCTGTTTTTCGCAAGTCTCATGAATTCGCTTGTGCATTCTTTTACTTGGCTAACGCTTCCCGGGGCGGATGAAATATCTTCTCTTGAAATTGTTTGTATTGAGTCTATTATTACAAGTCCGGGTTTCTTTTCAAGTACTCTTTCTTTTATCGCCGCCATATCCGTTTCCGCGAAAACGGTAATATTTTCTCCTGAAACTTCAAGACGTTCCGCTCTCATTTTGATTTGTCTCGGCGATTCTTCTCCCGAAATATATAATATTGATGTTTCTTCGTTTATGTATTTGCACATTTGCAGCAAAATCGTGGATTTCCCTATGCCGGGCTCTCCGCTGATGAGCACAAGAGACCCCTTTACGATTCCTCCTCCGAGAACTCTGTCGAATTCTTTTATCCCTGTGGAGATTCTGTTTTCGTCAAAATATTCTATTTCTTTAAGTTTGACGGGGGCCGCCGCGATTTTTGAGATTCTGCTTTCCGGCATTGGTTTGCTTTTTTCCGCGGATACTATTTCTTCCTGCATAGTGTTCCATTCTCCGCAACCGGAGCATTTCCCGGCCCATTTGGGGCTGGTGTATCCGCACTGAGAGCAGACGAATACAGTTTTAGTTTTTGCCGGCATAGAATTTACCTCTAATCTGTTTTATTTTAATAAATATTTTTATTTTTGCGTAGAAATAATATATTACCCAATTTTATAATAATATTATAACATATTTTTTTTTATTTGAAAAGGTCTAAACGAAAATTTATGTTGACATTAATATCGATTTGTGTTAAAATAACTATGTTTAATCGTGAAATTTTATATGGGGAGGTGTTCATTATTTATAACGACGAGTTTTATAGTCAAAACGAGACTTTTGACGATTTTGACGATAATGATACTCTTGAAAAAATAAAAGAACATGTGGGAAGACATGCCGATAAAAACCATCTGAATATAGGTTTGTTTACCGATACTTTTACTCCTGATATAAACGGAGTTTCTGTTTCTGTCGCCACCCTCAGAAACGAACTTATCAAAATGGGACATAATGTTTATGTCGTGGCTCCTTCCCTTGATACTAAATTGAGCGGAACAACATTTTCGGAAGGAATACTCAGAATGCCGGCGGTTAAGCTTACAGGGCTTTATGGTTACAGATTGGCTAGACCTTACAGCTTAAAGGCTCTTTCATATATAAAAGCGATGAATCTCGACGTTATACATAACAATACTGAGTTTTCTATGAGAATCTTGGCGAATGTCGCTTCCGCGGCTTATAATATTCCTTATGTTTATACGTGTCATACGCTTTGGGAAGATTATACGTATTATATTAACAAGGGATATTTTGATAAATCGTCGAGAAAACTTGTCGGACTTTATACGAAACATATAGCCAATAATTGTGACGAAGTTATAGTTCCGACAGAGAAAACGGCTCGTATTTTGAGAACTTACAAAGTATGTAAATCTATGCATGTAATTCCGACAGGAATCGATACCGAGAGATTGCATCCGGATCACATTGATAAAGTAAAACTTGCGGAACTGAGACAAAAATACGGTCTTGAAAATTCTTTTTGTATGTGTTACGTAGGAAGAATAGCGAAAGAAAAAAATATGGATTTTGTTCTCGATTGTGTTGGCGAGCTTAAACAAAAAATTCCGGAATTTAAATTTGTAATAACGGGACTCGGTCCCGCGGTTGACGAGATGAAGGCTCATTCCGAGGAACTTGGTCAGCAGGATTATGTTATTTTTACCGGGAAACAGCCATCTGATCAAATTCAATATTTTTATGCCCTGGGAGATTTTTTTTGTACCGCGTCTACTTCGGAAACTCAGGGACTTACGTATATAGAGGCTATGGCGTCCGGTTGTCCGGTTATTGCGAAAAAAGACGAGTGTCTTAATAACGTTTTGATTGATGGGGTAAACGGATTTGCTTTTGATACGGAAGAGGAGCTGATTGATTCCGTCGTTAAGTTTCATGATATGACCGAGCAAGAAAAAGAAAAAATGAAAAAGAAAGCGATTGAAAAAGCTGATGAATTTTCTTCCGCGAATTTCGCGAAAAAGGTTCTCTCTGTATACTATGAGGCAATCAAAAACGGAAGAAAAGGACAAAATAAAAATATAAATGATAAAGTAAAAATATAAATGATAAAGTAAAAATATACATGATAAAATAATGATGAAATAAAAATATAGGAGAAGGCGACAATATGTATTATATTGGTATTGATTTGGGGGGCACTAATATTGCCGTAGGGCTTGTGTCCGAAGAGGGAAAAATTATCGCGAAAAAATCCGTTAAGACAAATTCTCAAAGACCTTTCAAGGAAATTTTAAAAGATATGGCGGATTGCGTCATTGATTTGTTAAAAGAACAGAATGTTTCCCTTGACGATATCGTATCTATCGGTATCGGAACTCCCGGGTCTGTTGACAGCGAGCACGGTATACTTGTTTACGCTAATAATTTTAAGGAAAAAGAAAATATAAAAATGCGGGAGATAATACAGTCGTATATAGACAAACCCGTATATATGACAAACGACGCGAACGCGGCCGCTCTCGGCGAGGTTGTCGCCGGCGCCGCTAAAGGATATAAAAACGTAGTTGTGATAACTCTCGGAACCGGAGTCGGAGGCGGCGTTATAATTAACGGTCAACTTTACGAAGGACAATATTCCGCCGGAGCTGAGCTTGGACACATAATGCTTATACATGACGGGGAACAATGTTCTTGCGGGAGAAAGGGGTGCTGGGAAGCGTATGCTTCCGCTACGGCGCTTATTAGGCAAACTAAAAAAGCCATGGAAGAACATCCCGATTCTTATATGAATAAAATCGCAACTCTTGACAATGTCAGCGGAAGAACTGCGTTTATCGCGGCTAAAAACGGAGATGCCGCCGGACAGGCTGTCGTCGATAAATACATACAGTATATTTCGGAAGGGTTAGTTGATATTATCAATATTTTCCGCCCCGAAATTCTTATTATAGGCGGCGGCATATGTAACGAGGGAGAATATTTATTGAAACCAATTCGAGAGTTTCTCAGAAAACATTCCTACGGTGGCTCTCGTCATCCGGAGCAGAAGTTAGCTGTCGCGGCTCTTGGAAATGACGCGGGCATTATCGGGGCCGCGTTTCTTGGGAAAAAGGCGAATGAAAAATGAAAACCGTAAATGAAAGACGTTTTTTCGTCTTTCATTTTTACTGTTTGTCATCATGTTTTTACGGTGACTGTCGGAGGTAAAAATGAGACAGATTATTATAGAAAAAAATGACGCCGGACAACGTCTTGATAAATTTATGTCAAAAAGGTTTAAAACTATGCCTTCGTCTTTACTTTATAAATATATTCGTCGAAAATGCGTAAGAATAAACGGAGAAAAAGTTTCTTCCGCAAACAGAGTCCTTTGCGAGGGAGACGTTTTATCTTTTTATATCATGGACGAGTTTTTTTTCTCCGAACCTGTTGACGATGAAAATTTTCTTTCCGGAATCTCGCCCTCTTTTTCGGTGGTATACGAAGATGATAATATAATTTTAATGGAGAAGCCCGTTGGGCTTTTATGTCAGGCGGACAATAGGGAAAAGAGAAATACTCTCGATAATCATCTTCGCGCGTATTTGATGCGAAAAGGAGAATATGACCCTAAAATGGAACACTCTTTTGTCCCCGCTCTTTGCAATAGAATAGACAAAAATACTCATGGAATAGTAATAGGGGCTAAAAACGCCGAGAGTCTGAGAATTCTCAATGATAAAATAAAAAAAAGAGAGATTGAGAAAAAATATAAATGTCTTGTTTTTGGTGTGCCGAAAAAAAGAGAAGATACGATTACGGCTTTTCTTAAAAAAGATTCGGAGGAAAATCATGTTCATATTATTTCCGCTCCCGACAAAAACGGGGAATATAAAAAAATTATAACATCTTATAAAGTTCTTGACGATAACGGACGTATTTCTCTTTTGGAAGTTACTCTCCATACCGGAAGAACTCATCAAATAAGGGCTCAGATGGCGTATCTGGGATATCCTATAATCGGCGACGGTAAATATGGAAAGATGAATTTGAATAAGGATTATCCTTTTAAATATCAAGCGTTATCTGCCTGTGAAATATCTTTTTTGTTTAAAACTTCCGCCGGTTGTCTTGATTATCTGAAAGGGCGTACTTTTTTTATAAAACCGTTTTTTGAAAATATTATTCGGTTTTAATTGCATAATATATATAAAAACCTAATATAGATATATTTAATTTAAAATGTATAAATAAGTTCAAATTTAAAGTAATTTAAAGAAAAATTGAGATTTTTAAAGTAATTTTTAGAAAAATAAATTTTCATCTGAATTTTTTTGAGAAATTCATAAAAATTTACAAAAAAATGCTTGACAAACATAGAAAAAAATATTATTATGTATCCGTTAAGCAAACTTTGCTGAAAATTGTCACGAAAGAGGTTTGATAAAGTCGGTCTTTATATTCCGATGGCAATGATTAAAAAAAAGAAAAGTCTTAACAAATTTGTTTATCTGATTTTGGTTATCTTTTGAGGGGAGATAGAAAAATGGCTGATGTCATTATTCGTCTTGAAGACGTTTCTGTTGCCTTTGATGGAGAATTGATACTGGATAAGTTAAATTTGGAAATCAAAGACAAAGAGTTTGTTACATTACTCGGACCGAGCGGTTGCGGAAAAACCACCACGTTAAGAATAATAGGAGGTTTTACCAAGCAGGATTCCGGTGATGTTTTTTTTGCGGGCAAAAATATTAACGATTTGCCTCCGTATAAAAGGAATATAAATACCGTGTTTCAAAAATACGCTCTTTTTCCTCATTTGAACGTATATGACAATGTCGCGTTTGGGTTAAGGATTAAAAAAGTCGACAAAAAAGAAATTGATATTAAAGTAAAAGAAATGTTGAAGCTGGTTGATCTTTCAGGGTTTGAGAAACGAAACGTTTCTTCTCTTTCCGGAGGACAGCAGCAACGAGTCGCTATCGCGAGAGCCCTTATAAATAAACCTAACGTTTTATTGCTTGACGAACCTCTCGGGGCTTTGGATTTAAAACTTCGTAAAGATATGCAGCTCGAGCTGAAAAATATGCAGCAAAAAACAGGCATTACTTTTATCTATGTTACTCACGATCAAGAAGAAGCGCTTACTATGTCGGATACTGTTGTCGTTATGAACAAGGGAGTTATTCAGCAAATAGGTTCTCCTATCGATGTTTATAACGAGCCAAAAAACGCTTTTGTGGCCGATTTCGTCGGAGAGAGCAATATATTTGACGGCGTTATGGCCGTTGACAAAAAAGTGTTTTTCGACGGATGCGAGTTTGATTGTGTCGATTATATGCCCGATAAGAGCGGAAAGGTTGACGTTGTTGTTCGTCCGGAGGATGTGGAGATTGTTCCTGTTTCGGAGGGAATATTTTCAGGGATTGTAGAAAGTTGTCTTTTTAAAGGGGTTCATTATGAGACGACTCTCAATCATAACGGAAGCGTTTGGCTGATACATTCGACCGCCGCGGCGATTGTCGGGGAAACCGTTGGAATAAGGGTTATTCCTGAAAATATTCATATAATGAAAAAAATGTACGGCGAGGATATTAATACGATTCCGGCAAGAGTTGTTTCGAAAGAAGACGGCTCTGTTTATAAAATAGAGATTGACGATTATAATTATGAGGTTAATTCTTCCTTCGAGTTCTCAGAAGGAGAGGAGCTTTTAGTAAAAATCCCGCCCGAGGCCATTTCTTTGACGGCGAGAGACGAGGGCGAGATAAACGGTTTTGTAGACAGTATTATATGGAAGGCCGAACATTACGAGCTCTTGATAGAAACTGAGAAACGCGTTTATCGTGTAAATCGTCAGATCGACGAGCAAGCGGGAACTATTGTCGGTCTTTCTTTCGATTTATCGAAAGCCGAAATTTCCCGTTTCTCAGGGGAGGAATAAAAGATGTTATCACGAAAACCTCTTATTCCTTATATTGTCTGGATGGCGATATTTGTCGTTATTCCAATGATTATAATTATTTATTTCGCTTTTACGGATAAAAACGGAGCTTTTACTCTCGATAATCTGCAAGTTATACCGAAATACGGTCCTGTAATTTTAAGCTCTTTAAAAATCGCTCTAATTTCCACGGCCATTTGTCTGGTTTTGGCTTACCCGTTCGCGATGATAATGTCCAATATGAAGGTGTCCACGCAACGGATGATGAACATGATAATAATGTTGCCTATGTGGATGAATTTCATACTTCGTATAGTTGCTTGGGTCGTTATCTTACAGCCTAATGGGATACTTGACAATCTTTTGGGTATTTTGGGCTTTGGCAGGAATACTTTGTATCATACCGAAT
>CAJFPG010000007.1 GCA_904398665.1 Candidatus Geddesella stercoravicola
GACGCTTCCACTAACGTTGACAGCGTCAACAACTTCCTCACTCTTTATCCTGAAATGGAAGGTATTCTCTGCGTTTCCGGAACAGCGGGAGTTGGAGAGGCTGTCGTTACGGCTCTTAATAACTCCGGAAGAGAACCCGGTTCTGTAAAAGTGGCTTCTTTCGATACTTTCGAGGGAAATCAGGAAGCTTTTGAACAAGGCTGGATCGCGGCGAGCTGCGGCGGATACACCACCGAATGTCTCGTTTCCTTCCTCTCTCTTGTGAACAGGGTCAAAGGTAACGATATCAACAACGGCGCCGTTATGGAATTCTCCCTTTCTCCGTTGCTGATAACCAGCGCAGAGGAAATGGAGATATTCTCCCAGTATGTCGATAATCCGGAAGTTCAGCTTTACAGCGACGAACTTATTAAGAGCCTCGTAGGTCCGGACGTTACCGCTGAGGATTATCAGGCGGTTCTCGACGAATGGAGCATAGACTTTGTAAAAGAAGCTGTCGGAATCGAGTAATTCGGATTACTGACATTCGTTTTAGGGAAATTTAAAACGTAATTAGTTTGAAAATTTAGTTAGAGGTGGAATTGATGAAAAAAGTCATAAGTGTTATTAGAAATTACGCTTTGTCGGTTCTCGCCCCGATACTGATGATTGTGCTTTTGTTGTTGGTTTCACCCGAAACGCGATCATTTGAAGCGGTTATCTCTCTGTTACGCCAGGGCTTTGTTCCCGCGGTTCTCGGATGGGGCGTCTTGTTTAATATGAAAGTCGGGAACTGGGACTTTTCGATAGGAGCGAGATTTGTTCTCGCGGCTATCCTGGCGGGAAATCTCGCGATGGACTTTAATCTCGGTATCATCGGTATGGTTCTTTTATGCATCGTTATTTCTCTCGTGTTGGGCGTTGTTGTCGGTCTTGTGTATAAATTCCTTAAAATACCGACTCTTATAGCTTCAATCGGGCTTTGTCTGATTTTCGAAAGCCTTACGAGAATTTTCTACGGCGGAGCGGGAACTCATCTTACTGAGGATTATATGCTTCTCGGCGGATTTCCGTATGACTTTATAATGTTTGTGATATGCTTTGCTCTCGCCGCTTTCTTCTATTATAAGAGGAGACTTGGATACAGCATCAGAGCCGTCGGCAGTAATCCTACCGTCGCTCAGACTAACGGTATAAACGCGCTCAACACCAAGACCATGGCATTGATAATCTCGGGTCTTTTCGCCGGGCTGTACTGTGTACTTTCTCTCAGTAAATCGGGAGTTTGCTCGGCGGTCTCAGGAACTCTGGGAAGCGCGACCACGGTTTTTGACGCGATGATGTGCGTTCTTATCGGAATGTCTATTTGCGGTAAGGGAAATATTATCTTTGCTCTTTACGGAGGCGCTTTGATAACACAGATATTGAAGATGGGTATGACAGCCATCGGATTGCCGACCACCTACAATAAAGTCGTGATAGCCGTATTCGTTATTTTGTTTATGGTAATGTCCTCTAAATCTGCGGCCATAGAAAAGTTTACGAGAAGATTCAGCCGTAAAAAGGATACTGCCGTATAACGAAAAAATTATTTTATAACGATTTGACGTAAAGACGTCAAGATCGCGATATAGTTTTGTTGATGGGAGGAAAATAAGTCACTTATTTTTTCTCCCATTAACAGAACCGAAAAGGGTGAAATGCCGTAAATAACATTGTAATATCAACAGGAGTGATACAGTGAAAATTCGCATTTTATTCAGGGAGATTAGGAGCATTTCTCCCGAAAACAGGCAAAAACAGGCGGAACTCGAACACAGGAGCGATCTTGCCTGCGTTCGTCTCGGGCTTCCTCTTCCTACGAGAATGAGACCTTTTACCGGGAATATGGATTCTAAAATCCGTATTTCCGAAAGAGAGTATGATTCCATTGCCGAATTTACCCGTCTTTATATGGTTTGCGAAAGGGATGAAGAATGGAAAGCTATTTCAGAAGAGTGGGAAAACTGCTGCGAATGGCAAAGAAGGGAAATTTTGTATGTTGACGATCCTCGGGATCCGATAATTCCGTGGATACAAATGGCGGCGGAACAGGGAAGGACAGTTCGTTACACCGTTAACCCGAATTATAAAATGCCTTATGAAAAAAGAGGGCGGGAATGAGGTATTGAGATGAGATTTATGTATAGACAAACTCAGGAGATACCGTTTGAAAAATGGCTTCAAGAGTTAGAACTTGAAAGAAAGACCGACGAGGAAGAGGCGAGACTCGGACATCCTTTACCGAGAAGATATCGATATTATTCCGGCGCCGAACATTCTCAGACGAGAGTACATGAACGCGTTTATGATGATTTTGAGGCTTTCGGAAAAATGTTTGAGGCTTGGGCGGACGACGAGACTTGTCAAAAAATAGAAGTCGAAAGACATAATTTCTATAATTGGGAAAGAGAAGAGCTTCTTTACGTGGACGATCCCGTTGACGTTGAGGCGTTGAAAAGAGAGTTGACTGAGCAAGGGAAAAAGATTTCGGCTGTTTACTTGGATTGATTATCGGAAGATATTTATCTTTCTTCGATCTTTGATTTACCGTTGAGAGTCTCAAACGGTTAAATTTATTTAAATTGATAAAAATTCTACCGCCGTTGGGCGGCGGATATTATAAATATTCGGCGGAAAACTGTTTTCTCCGAACGCCGTTCGGTTCTGAGAGGCTGAGAGGCGAAAAGATTTCATTAAACGATATTGTCAAAATTATCAAAATATGGAGTGAAAATTATGAAAGTATTGGCTCTTGATTTCGGCGGCAGCTCTGTAAAATACGGAATTGTCGATGATAACGCGAAAATAGAGGAGTCGGGAAAAGTTCCGGCGCCGCTTTCTTCTGTTGAGGCTTTTACCGATACCGTAAAAGAGCTTTATGGAAAATATAGGGGGAAAGTTTCCGGAATAGGTATTAGCCTTCCGGGAAATATAGATCCCGAAAGCGGAGTTCTTATAGGCAGCGGAGTATATCAAAAATTATACGGACTCAGCGTGACAGATCTTGTAAAAGAGGCGTGCGAAGTTCCGGTTACGATTGAGAACGACGGTAAATGCGGAGCGCTTTCCGAGGCTTGGAAAGGGGCTTTGAAAGACTGTAAGGATGGAGTTGTTATAATTCTCGGATCGGGGATTGCGGGAGGGCTGATAAAAGACAGAAAGATTCACAGCGGCAAGAATTTCAACGCCGGAGAGCTTTCGTATATGGTCACCTCTCCGGGAGATTACAGTTTGCTTTCTTCTTCCTGTATGGCTGTCGGTATGCTCGGGGTTACGTATAAACTTTGCAAAATGAAAAATCTCGATCTTTCATTTCAGGATTCGAGCGAGACACAGATATATCTTGACAGCTTGTTCGCGTCGAGGTTCCCCGCTCCGAACGGAGAGCCGAAGAAGATAAAAGCGGACGGTAAACAATTTTTTGATTGGGTCAATGAGGGTGACAGTGACGCTCTTCAAGTATATAAAGAATTTATGACCGCGTTCGGTTCTTTCGTTTTTAATGTTCAGATTTGTTACGCTCCCGAAAGGATAGTTATCGGCGGAGGTCTGAGCAGAGAGGAACGTATTATCCCGGATCTTATCGCGGAGACAGATAAATATTGCGAAGGTTACGGTATCGGGGATATGATGAGACCGGAGATAGTCAGAAGCGCTTATTTGGGAGAATCCAATCTTTACGGCGCCACTTATAATTTTATTATCAGAAATAGTTAAAGGTTTAAGGAGGATTTAACCGATGTTTCCGAAAAATTTTATGTGGGGCGGGGCTACCGCGGCGAATCAGATGGAGGGAGCTTATCTTGAAGACGGAAAAGGGCTTTCTATTCAGGATATATTGCCCCGCGGAGTAGCCGGGCCGAGGACGGAGGAGCCGACCCCCGATAATTTAAAGCTTATCGGTATAGATTTTTATCACCGTTATGCCGAAGATATAAAACTGTTCGCGGAAATGGGATTTAAAGTGTTCAGAATGTCTATCGCTTGGGCGAGGATCTTTCCGAACGGAGATGACGCCGAGCCTAACGAGAAGGGACTTGCTTTTTATGACAAAGTTTTCGACGAGTGTCATAAATACGGGATCGAACCGCTTGTCACACTTTCTCATTATGAGACGCCTTTGAATATATCCAAGAAATACGATGGGTTCAGAAGCCGTAAAACGGTTGATATGTATGTAAAATACGCCGAAACCGTATTCAAAAGATATAAAGGAAAAGTTAAATACTGGCTTACTTTTAACGAAATAAACACTATTCTTTCAGAACCGTATATAAGCGGCGGAGTGTGGACTGATAAGAAAAAACTTTCGTTAGAAGATAAATTGCAGGCAATTCACCATGAACTTGTGGCGTCGGCTATGGCGACAAAAGCGGCCCATGAAATAGATCCCGAAAACAAGGTTGGCTGTATGGTTCTCGCTCTTCCCGTTTATCCTCTTACCCCCGATCCCGCTGATGTTCTCAAAGCCATGGAGATGAACCATAATAATCTTCTTTTTACCGACGTTCAGGCAAGAGGATATTATCCGTCTTACACAAAACGTTGGCTTAAAGAGCAGAACGCGAAAATCGTGATGGAAGACGGAGACGAGGAAATATTGAAAAATTCTGTCGATTTCGTATCATTTAGTTATTATTGGAGTCTTTGCGCTTCCGCGGATCCGAGCAAGCTCAAAGAGATGTATTTTTCCGACGCTGTTCCCAACCCATATCTTAAAGCGACGGATTGGGGCTGGCAGATAGATCCTCAGGGTCTCAGATATATTCTTAACGAGTTTTACGAGCGCTATCAAAAACCGTTGTTTATAGCCGAAAACGGTCTCGGAGCCTACGATGAGCTTGTTGAAGACGGGAACGGCGGTTATACCGTAAACGACGATTACAGAATAGACTTCTTGCGTCAACATCTTCTCCAAGTCGAGCAGGCTGTCGAGGATGGTGTGGATATCATGGGATATACTTCCTGGGGCTGTATTGACCTTGTAAGCGCTTCAACCGCCGAGCTTGATAAGCGTTACGGATATATATACGTCGATCGAAATAATAAGGGAGAGGGAACTCTCGAACGTTATCGCAAGAAGAGCTTTTATTGGTATAAAAAGGTAATCGAGACGAACGGAGAGAGTCTTCACGAGTGATTATGTTTTATATAAACTCTTACAAAGAAAGGATGGTTATTTATGGCAGAAGAAAAAACGAATGTTTATCCTTATCGACCGCCGAAAAAATATCCTAAGAAGGACCTTCACGGGCGTCCGAGAGTAATGCAGATGCAATATAAGGACTTCAAACGTTTTCAGAAGTTTTACGTGAATGTTTTCGGCTGGGATATGTTCGAGCTTCCCGAAACCGCCGGAGGCGCGAAAAAAGGAAGCGAGTTTCCGACCGTGGTCGCGGCGACGGGTCCGAGCTATGAGACTTGGGAGGGACTTAATCCCGGGCATATGAACTGCACGGTTTCTCACGCGGAAGGAGAAGTTGCTCCGCCGACAATGTTTATGGAAATACATATGGACAGACCGGTTGCCGAGACGGTTAAGGAAATTATCAAATACGGCGGAAGCATTGACGGAGAACTTCCCGAAGAAACGGAAGGATGGGCCGCGTCGTGTTTTGTAAAAGATCCGTCCGGGAATGTTTTGTTTCTCTGGAAGTGTCCCCCGTCGAGAACCTGGGAAGAGCCGGAGTGCGGTTACGATGAGGAATAAATAGCCAATTCGGAAAAATTTGTATTTACGGCGACGTTATTTTGAAAGGATGATCTTATGGCGGAAAAAACGAATGTTTATCCTTATCGGGCGCCTAAAAAGTATCCAAAGAAGAGTTTGCACGGACGTCTTCGTTTCGGGCAGATATATTATAAGGATTTTAAGCGGTTCCAGAGATTTTACGTAAATGTTTTCGGCTGGGACATGTTTGAGCTTCCCGAAGCCGCCGGAGGAGCGAAAAAGGGAAGCGATAACCCTTCTCTCATTATCGCGACGGGACCGAGTTACGAAACTTGGGAGGGACTAAACCCGGGGCATATGAACTTTATGGCTTATTACGCGGAGAATAAAGAGAACCAGGTTGTCTTTATCGGAGAGTGTCATATGGATAAACCGTTGAAAGAGACGGCGGCCGAGGTCGTGGCTCACGGGGGAAGTATCGTAGGGGAGGTCCCGGAAGAAAAAGAGGGATGGACTTGCGTTCTGACTGCGAGAGATCCTTCGGGAAATGTCATTCCGCTTGGGAAATGCCCGAGTTCGAGGACTTGGGAAGAACCTGAATGCGGCTATGATAAAGAATGATTGTTTTTTGAAATATCTTGTTTGGATATTTAAATTTATTATTTATGAAAGGATGATTTTATGGCGGAAAAAACAAACGTTTATCCTTATCGGGCGCCTAAAAAGTATCCGAAAAAGAGTCTTCACGGGCGTATACGTTTCGGACAGCTGCCGTATAAGGATTTTAAGCGTTTTCAGAGATTTTATGTAAATGTCTTCGGTTGGGATATGTTTGAGCTTCCCGAAGCCGCCGGAGGAGTAAAAAAAGGAAGCGACAAACCGTCGCTTCTTATAGCGACGGGACCGAGTTACGAGACTTGGGAAGGGCTGAACCCGGGACATATGAATATGGGGGCTCATTACGCGGAACATGAAGAAAATCAGGTTGTGTTTATGGCAGAATGTCATATGGACCGACCTCTGAAAGAAACGGCGAGAGAGATTATCGAACACGGAGGAAGTATAGTCGGAGAAGTTCCGGAAGA
>CAJFPG010000008.1 GCA_904398665.1 Candidatus Geddesella stercoravicola
TATATAATTTGCTCAATATACGATTTTTCCGTATATGACTTGCTTCGATATATAGTTTTTCGTATATAATTTGCTCAATATATGGTTTTTCCGTATAATTGCCTAATATACGATTTTTTCGTATATGATTAGCCCAATATCTGGTTTTCCCGCGATGAGGTTTTCTTACTGAAACCGTATATAACTTATTCCCCCTGTTTTCCGGTTTTTATTGTTTTGCCTCTCGTGTTTTCGACGGCAGTCCGTTTTGGAGCCGCGAGTTTTCCGGACATCGTCTTTTTGATATTTTGGTTTTTATTTTTGTTTGTTTTTTCGTTTTTATTCTTTTTGTTTTAATGACCCGGGGAACCGGGTCATTTTTATGTAAAAATAGGTTAAAGGAAGGAGAGAAAAAACGCTAAAAGGAAAAAACAAGAGCGTAAAGAACAGTAGGGGAGGCGAGACAAAAAATTAAAAAGAAAAAAGATAAATTAGAAAGTAGAAATAAAAGATAAAAACAGAACAGATAGGATAGCGAGAATAAAATTAAAACCGAAAAAATGAAAAGCCGCAAAAAAATAAGTATAAAAAATAATCGAAACACGAGAAAAAGAAAAAGAAAAATAATAAAAAATAATTAAAAAAGAGAAAAGAGTAAAAAATGAAAGAGGAAGAAATAAAAATTTAATAAAAGACAAGAAATAAATAAAACAAAGAGAAGAAAATAAGAAATTAATTAAGAAATTAATAACGATTCAATAAAAAATCTCAATAAAAAACAATTTCTTTCGCCGTAAGAAAATGTCGACGCGAGAGACAAAAAAGCGTTGGGACAATAGTATCGCATACTCGAAATGATGTCGAAAAGGTTTCCTTTCGGAAATTTTGAGTATTCTCGGATAACGCGGCTTGTTTTACCTCTGTCGTTTTGCGGGTTCTGAAATTATTTCATATACTTCCGCCGGCGTCTTAGCCAAAGCGAAAGCTCCCGCGGAAAGGAGCTCTGTTTCGGAACCGTAACCGTAAAGAACTCCGATTGTAGGGATATTGAAAGCGGCGGCGCCCTCCACGTCAAAGCTTCTGTCCCCCACCATTACGATTCCTTTTTCCGGTGAGATTCCGAGACTGTCAATCGCGTAGGCGATAACGTCGGATTTCTTTGAACGAGTTTCGTCCATATTTGCTCCGGCGACAAAATCAAAATATTTTTCTATATTATAAATTTTTAAGATTTTCTCGGCAAAAAATTCCGGTTTTGACGTCGCCACGGAAAGCGTTTTCCCTTCTTTTTTCAACTTTTTTAAAAGTTGAGGAATTCCGTCGTAAAGTTTATTTTGAAAGACGCCCTCTTTTTCATAATATTCTCGGTAATATTTAACCGCTTGTCTCGCCTTTTCCTTAGAAAAATCGTAATATGTCATAAAAGAGTCTATAAGCGGCGGTCCTATGAAGGAATACAGCTCAGAGCGGTCGGAGACTTTTATCCCGTAATGAGAGAGGGCGTATTCAGCCGATTTTGTAATTCCCTCTCCCGGGTCGGTGAGAGTCCCGTCCAAATCAAAAAAAACAATATTAAATTTTTTCATAATCATACGCGAATTAAGTAAAATTAAATTGGATTGTGTCCAAAGTATATTAAACCAAACAAAATCAAGTTTAAAGAACCAAATGAAAATATAATATTTAATATCTAATTTTTATCTAATATTAAAATTATGAAGATTGAATCAAATGCCGAATTTTACCGGAAAATCAAAAATTTTCGGTTTATATGTTTATTCTATGAAACTTTCGGCGGAGAGATACCTTTCGCCCGAATCGGGAAGAAGAACCGCTATATTTTTCCCCTCGTTTTCTTTTTTTGTCGCGAGATACGTCGCCGCCGCCAACGCCGCTCCCGAAGATATCCCGATAAAAATACCTTCTGTTTTTGCCGCTTCTCTCGCGTAATTATAAGCGTCGGAATCGGAAACGGGTATGATTTCGTCGATAATTTTTACGTCTAATACGGAAGGTACGAATCCGGCGCCGATGCCCTGGATTTTATGGCTTCCGCCGATACCTTTTGAAAGGACGGGGGAGGAAGCCGGCTCGATTGCGGCTATATGTATTTTAGGATTTTTTTCTTTGAGAAATTTTCCTACTCCCGTAATAGTTCCGCCCGTTCCTACTCCCGCCGCGAAAATATCGAGTTCTCCGTCGGTATCTTTCCATATTTCCGGCCCGGTAGTTCTGTAATGAGCCTCAGGATTCGCCGGATTCTCGAATTGTCCCGCTATTATAGACCCGGGGATTGTTTCGTTTAGTTCTTTCGCTTTCTCTATCGCTCCCGACATGCCTTTTTTTCCGTCGGTAAGAACGAGTTTCGCTCCGTATGCCTTCATTAATAATCTTCTTTCGACAGACATCGTCTCCGGCATCGTGACTATCATTTTGTATCCTTTGGCGGCGGATAAGGCGGCGAGGCCGATTCCGGTATTCCCCGAGGTCGGTTCTATAATCGTTCCTCCCTTTTTGAGACGACCGCTCCTTTCCGCGTCTTGTATCATGAAGAGAGCTATCCTGTCCTTAGCGGAGCCCGCGGGGTTGAAATATTCGAGTTTCGCGAGTATCGTCGCTTTGAGATTGTTTTTTTTCATAAAATTTGAGAGCTTTATGAGAGGGGTGTTTCCGATTAAACTCTCGAAAGAATCATATATTTTCATTGCTTGACCTTCTTCTGTTCTTATTTAAAAATATTAAAAAGTTAAAAAGTTATAAAATTTCAATATTGTTTTTTTGCTTCGTTCTCGCGGTAAATTAAAAAATTGATTTATTGTTTGGAAGGATAGGCGGATATAATAAACGAAAAAAATCAGTATTTAATCGGAGGTGAAAATTAAAAGATAAGTTTAAAAAATTTTTCGTTGTTTTTAAACTCTTCTTTTAATAATTTAAGATTATAACAGAATAATTTTAGGAGTGAAAGTATTGTCAATTTTATTTCTCGGACTATAAATTGAGTTATCAGTCTTATTCATAATATTTTTTCACGCGGGCTTTGGCGTTTTTCAAAAAGGAACAAGACAACACTAATATTTTTCTCTGGAGATTGTCAATATGGCTTTCCGAATCACGAAATTTAAAATATTATTCTTCCGAGTAAGATTCTTTTTGGGAAAAAAGAGGGCCGATTTTATCGCATGGTTTAAAGCTTTTAAAAATAAGTGCCGGTTTTACAATATGGTTTAAAGTCTTTAAAAATAAGGTCCGGTTTTATCGTATGGTTTAAAGCTTTTAAAAATGAGAGCGGGATTTTTATCATATGGTTTAAAGCCTTAAAAATGAGAGCGGGGCTTATCGTAAGATAAAAGCTTTTAAAAATTATGAGGCGTCGTTTTTTGTTTCCCTCAAAGGTCTTTTTTCCGGGACGCCGTTTCTTCTCGGATATTTTTCCGGAGTTGGGTTTTTCTTTTTTATGATGATTAGGTTCCTTTCGTGGTCTCCGATTATAGTTTCAAATTCTCCTCCGAGAGTTTTTATCGCGAACGCGGCGTCTCTCAGCTCATTTTCCGCTTCTTTCGATTTGAAAGCTATAAAATGCCCTCCTGTTTTCACGAAAGGAAGCGAGAGCTCAATCAATACGGGAAGAGAAGCGACGGCTCTCGAAAAAACCACGTCGAAAGATTCTCTGGTTTCATTTTCCTCCCTAATGAGATTTTCCGCTCTTGAAACTTTTATTTTTACGTTTTTAAGTCCGAGTTTTTTTATCGCGTCAGACGCGAAGGAAAGTTTTTTCGCGATAGAGTCTAAAAGCAAAAAATCGCATTCAGGTAAAAAAATCGCGAGAGGAAGGCCCGGAAACCCGGCTCCTGTTCCGATATCGAGGCATTTTGTCTTTGGAGGAAAGAGTTCACTTTTAAGAGGAAGCAAGCTGTCCGCGAAATGTTTTCTCGCCGCTTGATGAGGTTCCGTTATCGCCGTTAAATTTATTTTTTTATTGTATTCAAGAAGAAGCTCGTATAAAAAACGAAGATCGGAAATTTCCTTTTTAGAATATTTTATTTTGTGTTTTTCGAGCTCCTCCGCGAGAATATCTTCAAAATTTTTTTCCATAGATAATATTTCCATATATATTTTTATTTAGACTAAAAGAGTTTTTTTTATTTTATCTTATTTGTGATTATACACTAAACCCTATCGTAAGTCAATAATTTTTTACTGAATTATATTTTTTTTAAATTGAGTTTCTTGGAATTTATTTTTGAAAATTTCGCGAATGACTTTCAAATATAGAGATTATATATTTATTGAAAGTTCCGAAAAAATAAAAAAATTGTGATTTTGTGAGTATGGAGACGCGATTGTAAAGAGAGAAAAGAGGGAGATTTTCGGAGGATAATACTCGAAGAAGGCGGGGAAAAGAAAATAATATGAAGTGATATGAAAATGAAGCGATATAAAATAATATATTTTAAATATTTTAAACGATAAAAGGCGAAATTAAGATTTTTATGTAAATAATCGCGCGAAAATAAGATTATAACGGGAGAAAAAGCGAGAAAATTTTATATTAAAAAAAAATTTTTTAACGCCGACGGCTTTCGACAACTTTTTTCTTTTTCGTATGTTATTATATATCCAGAAGAACAAAACGGTTCTTCCTGTCCGAAAGACGGACGGGTCCTCCTCCGTCGGACAGCCATTTTCTACCCTTATATAATTATTTTCCTCTCCCAAATTCTTATTTGCCCCGGCGTTTTCGCCGGGGCGATCCCCTTTTCGGATAAAATAAAAAGACGTCGGGATGTTTTAGGCTCGGCGTCTTTTTATTATCTTTTTTATTATTTGTTGTTATTTATTTGATGAAATAACAAGTTCTAACGGCTATTTTTTATTTGTTTTTATATTATTGTAAATCTCCGTAAAATCCTAAAAAGGCAAAATTCTTTTCAACGTCTTCATAATCTTACATATTATATAAAATATAAAACTTTTTACCTAAAACTTTTTATTTCACCTAAAACCCTCTTTTTAGTATTAAGTAATATTAAAATTGTTTATTATATTATTTATATTATTTTTTTCTGAATATGTTTTCTCAAAACGGCAAAAAAACAAAATAACCCGTATTTACCTATGTTTAGTTCTTTTTGTTTTTTTCTTCCCTATTTCATTTTTTACTCTTTTTTATTTTTTATATCTTTTTGTTTTTTTGATTTGATTTCTTAATTTGGCTCGTTTTTATGTTTTTTCTTATTAGTGTCTCTCTTATCTTCTTTTTTGCATTAGTTTTATTATTTTATTTGTATTTCTCCGTTTTATTTATTGAGCTCCCTGTTTATCTCATCTCTTTTTTGGAGTATCCAATCCGGGTCTCTCGGATAGGTTTTAAATGTCAGCGGCTGTTCAAGATCTTTTTCCAGTAAATGAAGAGTCTTGTCTCTGCCGATTCTCTTTTCGAGAGCTTGAAGCGCCGCGAGATCTGAAAGAGCTTCTTTGAACACGAAAAGACGAGTCGAGGGAACGGCGTGCCCGTCCTTCCCGGGATAAACGGAGAAAGAGTCGCCTGACGGGAAAATTCCTCCCGCGTCGGTGGTCATATATGGATCGATTGAGGAAAGGGAATATTGAGTGTACCAAAAGTTATAACCCCAATGTAAAAAACCGGAAAGCCCGTATTTATATATTTGAAACCCGATTATTCTGTTTCTCGCCTGAGGCATCGAGAAAAATCTGTTGGATACGAGCTTATTTTGCGAGCAGCAGTAGTAAGCCCATCTCTCCTTTATTTTAGCCTTTTCAAAAGGCTCGTAATGGTCGATGGAGGGTATGGGCGTGTCGATAAGACCGTTTTTGAAAAACTCGTAATCGGAAAGCGCGTCTATTATTTTATATTTCGGGTTGAGATATTTTCTCAACAGTTTGCTCGCTTTCGCGTAGCTTTCGGTCAGTTTGTCGTTCGGTTCGTCCGAGACATGAAAATAAACCGATTTCCCGAGTTTGTTCTTCTCTATAAAACGTTCGAGTTCAGGTATGAATTGAGCTAAAAATCTCTCGTATTTTTTCCCTGACGCGGAAGTGTCCCAGCCGAAAATAGGCTTTTCTTTTCCTTTTATATCGGCGACGATTTTCGGAGTCGCCTCAGCTCCCCATTGGGTGAAAAAATGAGAGAACTCAAAATATTTTATTCCTCGTTTTCTCGCCAAAGATATCCAGCGAGCCAACTTATCGAACCCAAAAGAATATTTTCCGCCGTCTTTCTTCACATAAACTAATTGGGTCGTCGGCCTCTCCCCTCCTACGACGGTATCGAGAGGTAAGGTAAAGAGCGGGGTAAGAAGCGTGTTGACACCGTTTTCCGCCGCCGTTTTTATGAAATTGTCGATTATTTCCCAATGCTTTTCGGAAAACGCCTCGACCTCGTAATAAGACACTAAGCAGTCGGGGTGAAACCATTGGGTATATTTGAGCTTTGGCTTTGGGAGTTTTATTTCCAAAATTTCAAGCTCAAAAGACGTTTTTCCTAGATATTCCTTTTTGTCGTTTTCAAAAGATATTTCGATTGTATAGTTCCCCGGGTTTATTTTCTCTGTTGGAATTTGCACCCACATTCCGTAAAAAAGCCCCTCTTTTCCGTAAATACCGTTCTTGTCGAGAGAAAAAAGAGGATCGGGGAAAAGTCCGGGAGCCATTCTCTCGAAATATCCGTCGTTTTGAGAATATCCCGGCATCTCGGACGGAACGTTCCCGATTCGGAAGATTTTTATAAAATCTTTTATTTCCGAGTTTACGGAGGGATAGGCTCTGAGTCTTTCGCCTTCGACGGCGTCTTTGAGGATTAAAGACAGCTGGCAGTTAAAGACGTCGCCGCGAGGACAGGCTGCTCTTTTCAGCTCGGGGCAATCGGGTTTCTCGTCGAGATATATTCTTCTCAGGGAATCGTAAACGTTGATTTCAAGTCTGCTCATTTTATATTTCACTCCTATTTCTTTTTTCTTTCAAGCCTTATGTCTACTTTCGGGAACGGTATGTTCACGGTCTCGTAGACGATTCGGGAGGAAAGCCTCGCGTCGTAAGAGCTCTCGATTTCTTTCAGGGAAAGATTTGTCGATATGATGAAGGGGCTTTTGCGGTTTATTCTGGAATTTATCACATGATAAAGGCAGGACGCGGAAAAAGACGATTGAAACTCGGCTCCCAAATCGTCTATTATAAGAAAGTCGCAATCGAGAAAAATGTCGGCGTCCGACTCCGAGCTTTTTTCTCTTCCGAATTTTTCTCTCTCAAAAACGTCCAGCAAATCCTGTAATGACGTGTATATAACGAAGTTTCCCCGTTTTATAAGCTCCGTGCCTATTAGACAGGAAAGAAACGTTTTTCCGCAACCGGGGCTTCCGTGAAACAGAAGGTTTATTTTTTTCTTATTGAAGTCCGAGACGTATTTTTTCGAGAACGCCAGAATGGTTTTTGCCGTTTCGTATTGACTTTGTCCCGTTTCGCATTGTTTGTCTTTTGAGTAATAATCGAGCTTAAAATCTTTGAAAGACAATTTTTTCATCTCGGGGGCGATTTTCGAGCGTTTTAAATATTCGAGAGACAGTTCTCGTTTATAACATTCGCAGTTTTCAAGGCCGACGCTTCCGGTGTCTTTGCAGACGGGGCAATCGTATATAGGATCGGTATAATTCTCCGGATACCCTCCGTCCCCGAGAATTTTCGCCCGTTTTTCCTGCAAGGCTCTCGAACGTTCCCTGTAAGAGAGCATTTTCTTTTCGTCTCTGCCTCTGGACATCATAAATTCCATACATTCGGAGACGTTTTTTTTGAGAGCCGAATCTATTTCTTTTATTTCAGGAAAGCGGGCGGTAATTTCCGAAAGTCGCGTCAGACGCAAATTCTCATTTTTAGCTTTTTTCTCGGCGAATAACGCGTTTACCGCTTCTATACACTCTCTTTTACTGTCCATTATCTTTCTCCTCCTCGATATCCTTTGTCAGGATTTCCCAGGAAAGCGCCGCGGATGATTTGGTGTCTATCTCCGCGTCGTTGTCGGCCTTCGCTCTCTTTTTACGGGGTTTTACCGCGGGCTTTTCGTCTCCTTCTCGTATTTCCTCGGGGGTTTTATATCCTTTTTCCTTCCATGTCGAAAGGATTTTATCCATATATTTATATTGATATTTGCCGGTATTTTTTACCGAGGCGTCGTAAGCGAGATTTATGATGTCTCCGTCAAATCCAAACTCGTCGCTCCATTTTATGAAGACGGTTTTTTCCTCGTTCGTGAGTTTTCTTCCCGAGATTCCGAGGAGTCGAGACACTTTGTTCGCCGTTTCGTTTCTTGCTTTTATTTCTCTTAAAAACTCTTCCGCCTTGTCCAGCGTGTCTATGCCTTTCTCGCTCCATTCTATTCCCATGGAAGTGATTGACATAAGACTTTTTTTCTCGTCGGCGCAATATTGTACGAGGAGCGCCGCGACCTCCGGCTCCAGTCCGATATAATCCACGAGCGATAAAAGTATCGAGGCTGACTCGGGAGTCAGCGGCTTTCTGAAAGCGTCCTCCGCTTGCCTGTAAAGGAAGGATATTTTATCGTCGGTCTCTATTCTTTCGGAGATTCTGTCCGCAGAGTATTTTATCGCGTCGGAAGCGGTGACTCTCGGTCTTTCGAGAACGTATCTGTCGTGGAATTTAAAGAGGATTCCCTTTTTCACCCAATATCCGAAAGCTTGTTTGAGTCTTTTTTCGTCGACTCCGAGTTTGTCCTCAATTTCCTCTTTCAGAAAAGAGTGATTAGAGTTTCTGAGCAGAAAAAGTATAAGACGAAGCTCAGTCTCCGGAGCGTCGAGATATTTGTCGACGATTGAGACCGGAACCGAAAAGTTTTCGTTTGACTCAAAAATAATTGTGTTTTCCATTTTTTTACCACTTCCCGCTCATTGTAAAAGCTATTATATCAAATTCCGTCCGATAAGTAAAGAGGATTTTGAAATTTTGTCGTTATTTTGTCGTCAATAATGTAATTTGCTCCTTATTTCTTGACAAAAGCGCGGTTTTATGCTAATCTTTAAGTGACCGAAAGTCGCTCGTCGGAATAGTATGATTATGCGGCGACATAAACAGTTAAAAATTTTCGATTCTTTAAGAGGACTTATTCGGTGTTGAATTCGAATCCCCCCTGTTATTATTCTTAGTCGCGTTTGATGTTTCGGTATTTAATTTTTTAAAGCGGTTTTATTTGTTTATTGTTTAATAGAAATATTTATTTTAGAAGTATTTATTTTATTATTTTGAATTATTTTGAATTTATTTTGTTTCTTCGGTATTTAACTTGAATTTTGGATATTAAATATTTTTGGAGTTTTAATATTTTTTTAATTTAGATTCAGTATTTTTATCTTGCTATAAAATAAATATTGAAATAAATATTTCGAAAATTTCGAAGGTTCCGTTTTTTTTCGAAAGAACGGTTTTCGGTTTTTGTAAAGAGTTTGTTTTTTCTTTTATAAAGGCAAAAAAATCGGATATTTATTCCGGACGAGGCTTCTAGTCTCATGGATAAACGTTATCTTTGAAACAAACGTTATGTTTGGAATAAACGTTTTCTTTTGGATAAATGTTGTCTTTTGTATATACGTTGTTTCTGAAATAAACGTTGTTTTTATAATAAATAAAATTTTTTAAATAAAATTTTTTGTTTTCGACTTTTTGCTTCTCGCGAAGTCTTTTCTCAACGGAAGAGCGGAATTTTGTTTTTAGATGTTTTTCAGGTTTTAGGTTCCTTTTTTTCTTTTTATTTAATTATTTAATAGTTATATTTGTTTTTGTTGTAAAAAAACTTTCCGACAGGAGACTTTTTTGCGAGGGTTTTAGTTTTTGTCATCGAAAAACTTTTGGAAATTTGATTTTTTTGAGTTATATAGATTTATTTCTTCCAAAAAATACCGAACTTCGGTTTTTGTAATATTGCGGAAAAAACGCTATTGTTTTTTCGACAAGATATAGTTTAAAATTTAAGAATTTACGTTTAAATCGGTTTGCCGGCGTTTTTTTCGGCAGCTGACTGACGATAGTTAAAAAACGATTAATACATAAAATTTAAATATTTTAAAACGTTAAAAAAGGAGATGGAAATATGCGAACTTGGGATGAGAGAGATTCTTTATTAAGAAAGACGACTCGGAAAATAAAAGAAATGGAAATTCCGGAAAAATGCCGCGACGGATATGCGAAAGCTACTGAGCTCGGCAGAGAATACAAAGACAAGGCGTCGGATTTCGCGAGAGGAACGGCCGAGAAGATAAAAAACGCGAATTTTGATAAAAAGATTTCATCTTTTGTAGATAGTATAAAGGATTGGGCTTCTTTCGGATTTCGCGGAAGTTTTCATCTTAGAGAAAAACTTGAAAGATTGAGGACGCGAATTTGCGATTGGTTCTTTTTTGCGGGGAAAAAGATTAAAGAAAAGAACCCCATAGCTTTGGCAATTTGCGCCGGATTGGCCGTTTTAGCCGTGTTCGGGATTTTTTATTCTGTTTTTTATACGATTTTTTCTCTGAAAAAAAGAAGATAACTTCTTATTGTTTTTTTGTAAAACTGTTTGCGAAATGTTTTTCTGAAAATCAAGGAATAATTCTTCTTTGAAATTTTATGCGAAAGTTCTTTGTCCAAATTTCCACAGAGTCTCAATAGCCTCTGGAACAGAGATTTTAGAAACACGCAATGATAAAATCGTATTTATCGTATTAAAAGAAATTATAGCGTATATAAAAAGTAACTATTTTGTATTTTATTTGTATTTTAAATTTTATTTTAAGCGTAAATTGATTAAAAATATGAGTCATAAACTAACAGTAGATAAGGTAAAAATAAAAAAATTATAATACGAAAAATAGACTTAAAACACAAAAAAAATAAAGTTATAATACAAAGATAAAACCGCAATACGAAATAGAAGCTAAATGGATAAAAAAGCTTATTGATATTTTTTTGAACGTTAATTTGAATAACAGAGAAATACGATAAGGGAAAATTTTTTGATAATCTTTTCCTTTTAGTTTAGATATCAGTATAAATTTAATAAAATATTGAGACGGTTCGTAGGTAAATACAAGACTTTCAAAAAGATAGAGTTATTGGGCTTGTTTTCGATATTTTATCGTTTGCGTTTATTTTATAAAATCGTTTGTTTAATATTTTTGATAACGTTTGGAGTATGGGGTTACTTCCCAGGCTAATTCATATAAGTTTTTCGTCTCGAAAGGAGTTTTTCTGAGACTGATATTGGGAAGACATGAGATTTTTTAGGGCGGCGTTGGAAAAAGACCTGCTTTTGCTTTTATTAGGAATTATAGTATAATAAGAATATTAAAAGAATATTAAAAAATTAAAAGGTAGATTTATATGGCTTTTTGTAGAAATTGCGGAGCGCGGGTTAAAGACGGCGATTTTTTCTGTCAGTCGTGCGGCGCGTCTTTGGGCGTCTCGGAGTCGTCGTCGGGACAATCGCGGCAAGGGCCGACTATAAATAATTATTATGTTAGCAATCAAGCTAACGTCTCGTCGGTTAAATCCCGGTTGGTGGCTTTGCTCTTATGTTTTTTTGTGGGAGCCTTGGGAATTCATCGTTTTTATGTCGGGAAAGTCGGGACGGGAATATTATGGCTTTTGACCGCCGGCTGTTTCGGCATAGGCGTCCTTGTGGATTTTATAATGATTGCCTGCGGCTCTTTCCGGGATTGTTACGGATATTTCGTTTCAAATTGGGACATTTAAACGAGAATCGGTTTCATTTAATTTTATTGTTAATTTATTAAATTTATTTGAGAAATGAACAAAGATAGTTTTGTTATATCTCTAAATTTATTTGAGAAAAAATTTAAAAAGGTTTCCGATTATTGATTTCGGAAACCTTTTTTGTCTTTGTGAAAATTGTCTTTCTGAGAGGCGAAACGTTAAAACGTAAACGCGGCGAGCAGTTTTTGTAAAAGAGCAAAAAAGAAAAACAGTTATTTCTTGTTGTTGATATTGATTTCGATAGGGGATTCCGGAGCCCGTTTTTTTCCTTCCGAAAAAAGTTCTCTGTATTCGAAAATCTCGTCCGTAAGGTCCTCGAACCCGCTTCCTTCCATAGCGTCGAAAATTCCGAGAGGAAGAGTGGTGATGTCGACAGTCGGAAAAGAAATTAATACAGAAAGGACGGTCCCTTTTTTTACCACTAATAAATTTCCTTCTTGTTTTTCGATAAAATCGCGGGTGTCACGGAGTCCGTAGTTATACATCCCCTGCTCTGTGAAGAAGGAAGAAAAAGGTTCGTATACGGGTTTATTCCCTATGTTCGAGGATAATTGCAAAACGGTCTTTCCCGCTTTATATAAAATTTCTACCGATATTTTTGATTTCGGCCCGGCGGTTATTTTTAAGTATCTGCAACTTTTTAACAGAGCTTCCGCGACTCCTCCCTTCGCGGCGTAAATTATCGTTTTATCGTCGTCTTCTTGGAATTCCTGAGCGAGATATACGTTATCGGTTACCGACGCGAGATAAGAAACGACTTCCGAGAGACGGAAAAATGATTTGTTTCCGGAAGATAAACGCGATATTCTGGAATAAGTTTTTCTCAGATTATCGCTGGTTTCCGTAAGTCCGTTTACAATCCCGCTCATACTGTTGAGCTCGTCGAAAATTTTCATAGAGGCGTTTTGTTTGACCGACATCAGCGTCTCTGACAGTTCGGTTAATTGTTTCATAAAATTATCGGATATAACTTTCGATAAATTCACGTGCCCGACGGCTGTGCTTGCCGAAGGACCCATTTCGCCCGAAGCTCCGAAAGAAATTTTATAACAGATAATTTCTTTCCCGTCAAAAATTGGTTCCGCGAAAAGTCTTCCGAACGGACTTTTTTCCGACGGCTCCATTTCGAGACAATCCGCGCCGGATAGCTTTTTGAAGTCCTCGGCGCTTTGCTCCGATATATAATCTTTTATTGTCGTTTTGCCGCAAAGTTCCTCGAAGAATTGCATTTTGTCATTGGAATAAAACAACTTAAAATCCTTTGTTATACAAAGAACAGGTCTGCTGCTTTTCCCGTAAAAGTTTTGAAGAGATTTTAAAATCGCGTCGTGCCGGCTTGTCATTAAAGCGTCGCCTCCTTATTATTGTTTTCGGCGATATAGACCGCCGTGGTTTGTTCTTCGTCTTCTTCCGGTTTATTTACGTAAAAACAGAATGTTTGCACAAGGGAAACAAAAATCAGCATATACAGAACGGACGAACCGAAAATAGCTTTAATTCCCTCTTTTTTTGAGAAAGCGTCCTTCGGTTTTTTTCCGAGAGTAAGTTTATATACGAGTATTATTATCGCGAGAGACAGCAGCGCGACGACGCCTCCGACGACTCCGAGCGCTGTAATGTATCCCGATAAATCCATGTTAAAAGACAATACGGTAAGCAACGCTCCGATAAAGCGATATGCGAAAGAACACAGAAAAACAGACAGAAGAGACTTAGTTTTCACATATAGCCATGATAATACGAATCCCGAGATTATTGTCATGGGGAGATCGGACCACGAGGGGAAAAGAAAAATGTTTAAAAAGGCGGTTACGAGGACCGGAAACCAGTTTGAGGTATTTTTTATCGCCCCCAGGGCAAAGCCCCGAAGAGATATTTCGACCGCGGCGGCGGTTATCAGAGGAACGGCAAAGAGGTAAAACAATTGTCCGGAAACGCTGTTTTGAAGAGACGGATAGGTTTCGTGAAAGACAAACCCGTTTTCGGAGAGATATTGGAGGAATTCGTTAAGGGGCAGTCGAGTCGCCGCCGACAGCGAGAAAAGAAAAAGACCTGAGAAAAAGGATATCCCTGCCGTTTTTTTCTTTTGAGGAGTTTTTTGAAAAAACGACGAGAATTTTATTTCGCGGATCTTTCCGTATATCGCGAACGGTATAAAGACGGCTGCGGCAGAACAAAGCAGAGATATCGCGATTTTTAAAATATCCGACGCTCCTGACTCGTTCAGGGCTCTGACCGGGTAAAAATATATTAATCTTATAACGAAAGTAAATATTGATATTATTAAGACTGTCGAATAGGCGGTTTTCACTGTTTCCCGTCTTTTTTCTTCCTCAAAAGTCATTATTTTCGTATTTTTCATTTTTTCTCCTAACAGTCGATTCCGAAGCTAGTACGGTTCGGATTGATTTAAAATAAAATTAAAATAGGTCAAATTAAGAATATTTTGAATTATTATAAGATTTTAATTTTTTGTTTTTATTTTCTGTTTTTTTTTGTTTTTTCTTTTAGTTTATTCGAGTATTTTTTATTATATATCTCTTGTTTTTCTTTTTTTGCTTCAAGTGTCTTTTTATATGTTTCTTGTTTTTATTTTATATTTTAAATCTTTGTATTTCATATTTTAATGTTTTTTTATTTTTATTATTGTTTGTATTGTTATGTTTGTTTCTGTATTATTTCAACTTTAAGTTTTTATATCATTTTTTTTCTCCCTTTTTTGTTTTATTCTTAAAAAATATGTTTTAGCCCAAGAAAATTGGAAAAAAAGAACAAGAAATATTTGAAGACGGAGAAGTGAATATCGAATATTAAGGAAACTTTTTATCTTCTTATCTTCCTATATAAAAAACAATTATACGTTCAAATAAAAGAATAAAAACAATTTTTTATTCTTTGAGAAGATTTTTTTGCCTTTTAGAGGAGAGAATTATACGAGGAAGAATATCATAAGGAAAATCTTAATAGTCAGTCATCGAAAAAAAATTACGAAATTACGATGAGTTGAATTAAAAAAAATTACGAATGTAAAAACGATAGGAAAAACCATAAACCCAAGAAGCAGAAAACGCGTTACTCTTAAAAATATGAATGCGAGAAAAGGAGGATAAAAGACGGAAAGAGAGAAATTTTTCGGAAAATTTATATAAAATAAGATTCATTATTTTTAAAATTATTTTGAGGGAAGCTTACGGCATAAATTTAAATTACGGTTTTAGAGAAACGGGATTTGGTAAAATTTAATTAGTAAATTATGATTTATAAAAGTCGTTTGTTAAAAAAATTTCGCGTTAATTTTTGTCTGATTTGATTCTTTAAAATTTTGTGAGTTTTCCCTTTTTCTGAAAGCCTTCAAATCCGTTTTGTCTGAGAGCCTCGTATAAAATAATCGCCACAGAATTCGAGAGATTCAAACTTCGTTTATTTTCTAACATCGGGATTCTGACGCAATTATCATAGTTGTCATTTAAAAGTTCTTCCGGTAAACCCGCCGTCTCTTTCCCGAAAAGAATGAAACATCCGTCGGGATATTTAACCTCGGTATAGTCTTTTGCCGCTTTTGTGGAGGAGAATACCATGGGGCTTCCTTTTGCGTAATCGAGAAAGTCAGAAAGAGAATCGTGAATTGTCAGGTCAAGGTCTTCCCAATAATCGAGTCCCGCTCGGCGAACATGCTTTTCATCTATTGAGAACCCCAACGGTTTTATAAGATGTAGTTTTGCTCCCGTACAGGAACAGGTCCGTGAGATATTTCCTGTATTTTGCGGAATTTCAGGCTCTACAAGGACAATGTTTATTTTGTTCTGCATAATATTATTTTCTTTTTTCCTTTTTTATCTGTTATTTTTATCGAACGATAAGGCTTTTGTTCGTCTCTCGATTGCTTTCCTTATTTTTTTCATTATATTTATAAAAAATTTATTTTACGGCGAAACTAAATTATTAAATAATAGATTGTCAAATATTAAAAATAATAAATTATCAAATAATAGATTATTAAATATTAAAAATAATAAATTATTAAATAGTAGGTTATTAAATATTGAAGATATGACCTTGAAATTTTTCTTCTTTAATGGCACATTGAAAGGCAGAGACAAAGTATTTTTTTAGGTGTTTTTCATTTTTTGAGAGAGTTCTTTTTCAGAATGGTTTGGAGCGACTCCAAATTTGATTGAATAAAGTAGATTTCTTCGTTTTTTTGGGGGGGAGTAAGAAATATAACGAGTTGAAATATATGAAATATAATTAAAAATTTCTGATAAAAATCTATTAAATTAAAAGATTTTTATCTGTTAAAAGATTTTTGAGCGCCGGAAATATCACGAAACCAATTAACTCCCCTTTAAGGGAAACCGTCAGGGGAAGTTTAAGAATTTTATTAAAAAGAATAAAAAGAATTTTTATTTTATAAAAAACGGTTTTATAAAATCTGGCGACTAAAAAAACGGATAAAAGAATTTTTAATAAAAGAATCAAGTTTTTCTTTTATTAATATTTGTATTGTTAACTGATATTGTACTATTAACTAGATGAAAAAAATTATATTCGCCTGTCAAATCACGAGAAATTTCGACATCAAACGGCCAAAATAAAGAGGATTTGTTACCTAAAAGCCATCTGTTTATATATTTTTCTATTTTTCCGAAAAACTTTGTTTTTATCGGCGTTGGAAGAAAATTTATCGAGACTTTTTTCTTTTGGTCTTTTTTATCTTCTGAAATTAAGTTTAATTTATAAATTTTTTTAATTGTTAGCTTGATTTAAATCTTGAATCTGTTTTTTTCGGCAAAGATTTTAAAGTTAAAAAATTTGACGTCGAAATCGAAATCTTAATTTACACATAATTGAGTTGAAAAATAAAGCGAGTCAGGCAAAATAGGCATTAGATAAGATAAAATCAAAATAAAAAAAGTTTTGTTCTATTTTTTTTGTATTTTGAAACAATATAAATATAAATTTGTAAATATAAATTTTTCAATATATTCAATATAATTCTTAATTTAAAGTTTTTAAACTTGAATTTTTTAACAAAAAATTTATCTTCATACTGACACATTAATCTTGTAAAAAGCAAGTCCGAATGTGAATTTCTATTTTTCTTCCAGTTCGTCTTTCGCCGTGTCCATGTCTCCTTTATAAAATACGGTTTTATTTCCCACTATTTGCGTGTGCTCGTGTCCTTTCCCCGCGAGGAAGACTACGTCTCCTTTTCCGGCTTTTGAGACGGCGAATCGAACGGCTTCTTCCCTGTCGGGGATTTTGACGTATTTGACGTTTGTTTTTTTCAGATTGTCTTCCACCTCGTCCAGTATTTTTCCCGGATCCTCTTTTGCCGGGTCGTCGGTTGTCAAAACCACAAAGTCCGCTTTCTCTCCCGCTATTTCCGGCAGTTCTGTCCGTCTGTCATAAGCTTTGTTTCCCTGGCAGCCGAAAAGACATATTTTTTTGCTTTCGGGGTAAAATTTTTCGACATAGTCGAAGACCGCCGAAAAGCTCAACGCGTTGTGAGCGTAATCCACGATTATCGTCTTTCCGTCTTTTTCGATAATTTCCATTCTGCCGTCTATTTCAGTTTCGTAAAGACCTTTTTTTATCGCTGAAACGGGAATTTCGCAGAGATACGCGCATACCACCGCGGCGAGCGCGTTGTATACGTTAAATTCTCCCGCCATTCTTATCTCGAAGACTTCGTCTTTTATATATTTCCCGCTAACTTTGAACGAGGCCCCTCGTTTTGTGAGAATAATGTCCTCCGCCCTGAAATCGGCGTTTTCTTTCGTTCCGAAAGTATATATTTTATCGCAGGTCGCCGCCGAGATGACTTCTTTCGCATATTTGTCGTCGATGTTGACTATGCCGTTTTCGCAGAGCGTCAGCATTTTTAATTTCGCGTTTTTGTATTCCTCAAAACTATGATGCTCTGTCGGACTCTGGTGATCGGGCGACAGATTTAAGTATACGCCGTTCAAGAACGGGACGTACGCCACTCTATTATATTGCAGCGCTTGGGAAGAAACTTCCATGACCGCGGCTTTCACCCCGCTTTTCGCGAAATCGTCGAATATTTCGTAAAGGGGCAAAGCTTCCGGGGTGGTTCCTGTTTTTTCTATCTGCTTTTTGCCGTTTGACGCTTCGTTTGTGGATATCATGCCGACGAAATCTTCCCCGAAATGTTCGGCGAAGATGTTTCTCAGCATATACGTCACCGTTGTCTTTCCTTTGGTTCCGGTGACTCCTGTAAGCATAAAACGCTCCGCTGGGTTTTGGTAAAACTCTTTAGCTATAAGGGGCATCGCGAGCCGGATGTCGGTTACCCGTATTCGGGGGCAATCTATTCCGAAATCCTTTTCGGCTATATATCCTCCCGCGCCCTTTTGAAGAGCGGAAAAGAGAAACTCTTTTCTGAACGCCGCTCCTTTAACGAAAAAGAGGGCGTTTTTTTTGACTTTTCGAGAATCGCAGGTTATCGACGAGAAGTCAAACTCCCCCGATGTCGACACGAGGAGTTTTTCTTTTCGCAATAGTTCCGCTGTTTTAGAAAGTTTCATTATGTATTACCGTCTACCTATCTGTTCCAGTATTTTTTATCGAGGCTTCTGAAAAATACGGCCTCGGCGATGTGTTCTTTTTTTATCTCTTTCGAGAGCGCCAAATCTGCTATTGTTCTTGATACCTTGATAATTTTATCGTAAGCCCGCATCGAAAGGGACATTTTTACGAACATGTTCTGTAAAAAATCGAGAGCACCCTTTTCTATCTCGCATTCTTTTATCATCTGAGGCGTCATTCCGGCGTTCCATGTCACGTTCGTTCCTTTAAAACGTTCTTTTTGCATCTTCCTGGCGGCGTCGACTCTTTTTTTTATCTCCGCGGAGGATTCCGAGGGCCGGGAGTTTTTTATATCCTCGATTTTTACCGGAGGAAGCTCGACTTGGATGTCTATTCTGTCGAGAAGCGGCCCGGAAATTTTATTTATATATTTGGTCACGGCGCCGGGGGCGCAAGTGCATTTCAGCGTCGGATGCCCGAAATTTCCGCAGGGACAGGGGTTCATCGCGCAGACCAGCATAAAATTCGCGGGATAAGTGAGGGTTCTTTTGACTCGGCTTATAGTGATGTTCCCGTCTTCCATAGGCTGTCTCAGCGTTTCGAGTATCTTTACGGGGAATTCCGGCAGTTCGTCGAGAAAAAGAACTCCGTTATGCGCGAGAGATATTGTCCCGGGTCCGGGGACGGCTCCTCCTCCGATAAGTCCGGCTATCGATATTCCCTGATTCGCTTTTATGAACGGGCGGACTGTGACCAGGGGAGTCTGCGGGGATAATTTTCCCGCGATCGAGTATATTTTGCTGGATTCTATCATTTCATCGAAAGACATATCGGGAAGAATTGTCGGAAGTCTTTTCGCGAGCATGCTTTTCCCTGTTCCGGGAGGACCTATAAAAAGAAGATTATGATTTCCCGCCGCCGCGATTTCGCATGCCCGCCTCGCGCTCTGTTGACCTATGACCTCGGAAAAATCCCCGTATTTCTCAAATCTTTTGCCCAGCAGATCGTCAAGATGACATTCTTCCGGAGTCATCGGTTCTTCCCCGCTCAGGTGCCTTATAAGATGACGGAGAGTTTTGACGCCGTAAACTTTTATGCCTTTTATGACAGAGCCTTCCGCCGCGTTGAGAGCGGGAACGTATATTTCTTCAAAACCGAGACTCTGCGCGGTTATTACCGCTGCCAATACCCCGTTTGTCGGCCGAAGTTCCCCCGAAAGAGAGATCTCTCCGAGAAAAGCGGTTTTTTCCGAAGGATTTTTTATTTTTCCCTCCGACGCCAAAATCCCGAGGATCATCGGGAGGTCGTAGGCGGAACCTTCTTTTCTTATATGCGCGGGAGCGAGGTTTTGAGTTATGATACAATCCGGTATCGGGTAGCCGGTATTAAGAAGAGCGATTCTGATTCTTTCTCTCGCCTCTTTTACGGCGGCGTCGGGAAGCCCGACGACGTTAAGCACGGTTTCCAACCCCTGAGTTATTTCGGTTTCGACTTCTATCTCAAAGCCTTCGAGCCCGACGAGACCGATGCTTTTTACTTTGCTTAACATTGAGCCGCCCTCCGAAAAAAAATAGTTTATATTAGTCCATATTGATATTTTACTATAAAAAAACGTAAAATTCAATAGTAATTTAAAAAAAAGTATAGATTTTCCCTAAAATTTATGGTATACTTATTATAAAAGAATTTCGCGGAGGACGAAAATCGTGAATAAACGACGGCCGTTGTTGAACGGACATTGAAAGACGAGATCGAGGAAACGTTTTTTTACGGTCGTAAAAAGAAAGGAAGACAACAAAAGCCGGCGGGATTTCTTCCGGGAGACATAGAGAAAGAAAAAAGCGGCGAGCTCTCTTTTCTCAAACGGGCGACAAATGAAAGAAAAGCGACGAGTTTTCTTTTCTCAAACAGGCGACAAATGAAAGAAAAGCGACGAGTTTTCTTTTCTCAAA
>CAJFPG010000009.1 GCA_904398665.1 Candidatus Geddesella stercoravicola
CTTTTTATAGGTGTTTTATAAACGAATAGCGGTTTCAAGCGCAATTTTCAAAAGTTTTTCACGCATAGTATTGGGCATATTCCCAAGGATTCTTTTATCCCAAACAGATTCATCAAGACAATCTGCCGCATATAGAAATTGATATACGTCAATACCTCGAAATTGTCCCACTGCCATTATTGAGGCGCATTCCATTTCAACTACTTTACAGCCGTCATTTTTTCTCGCCTCAGCATTTTTCTGCGTTTCACGATAAAAGCTGTCGGTAGTCCATGTTTTTGTTTTTATATAAGGGACTTTCAATAAACTAAATATTTGGCTTAACTTTTCAGCAGAACAAATTTTTATATAGTCACTGGCAGGCGCATAATGATAACTTGTTCCCTCATCTCTATATGCTTCCACTGGAATTATAAGATGTCCGGCAGTAATTTCCTTATCTAATGAGCCGCACGATCCAAAAAACAAAATTTTCTTTCCACCTTTGGCAATTACTTCTTCAAGCAAAGCTCCTGACGCAGAACCACCTAATAAGGTATGATAAAAACCTATCTCTTTTCCATCATAAACAAACTTATAAATCGGTATTTTTCTGCCACCTGTCATTTCATCTATTTTATTTACTTCAACTGTATTAAGCAATAAATCATTAAATTTTTGAGAAAAAACCGAAATAATCAATTCAGGAAAATTATCAATTTCGGATATTACATTTTTAGGGCTGATTATTTCATCGCTCGCGTCATCAAAAGTATATACAATTCCCATATACACCTTTCCTTTCACCATTAATATACTAATATATAAAAAGAAGTCGATTTTTTAATAATCGACTTCTTTTTATAACGATGTATCAAAAAAAATGCCGAATTTCGATTTCTCAGTAAGAATAAAAAAACAACGCTGAACCCATATATTTTAAGTCCAGCGTCACGTTGGTCGGAGTATCGGGATTTGAACCCGAGGCCTCTTGGTCCCGAACCAAGCACGCTACCAGCTGCGCTATACCCCGTAACAAGTTATAGTATACCATATTTATTTAAATAGTTCAAGTCTTTATTTTTGAAATTTCTGAAAATAAATAAATTTTTTTTAAAATAAAATAAGAAATTTCCTATATTTTTACTTATATATTTTATCTTTACGAAAAACATGAAATAAATATGAAAACAGAAGACAAAAACACGCAAATAATCAAACAATCAAAAAAGAAAAAATATTTTCTGAAACAAACAATATTAATATTATATGTATGATTATATGATTTCAAAAAGCACCTTCAAGTATACGTCTCGTTCAATTATTTTTATTACAAAACAAAGTTTTGTAATAAAAATAAAATATCCATATAGCTCCGCCGCGACAATCATCGTCATTATTTTCATTATTTTCATTATTTACTTTAATTTTACAAGAATCGGATAGCGTATTTTACATACTTTTACTTATAATATAAATGTATAAAAGCACAAAATTTTACGTGAAGGATTAGTTAAGTATGGTTAAATTAAAGATACTGATCGCGGTGGCCGCGGCCGCGACGATTGCTTTCACGTCTCTTCCGGCAAAAACTGTTTCCGCCGCTGAAACAAATCGTGTCACGATCGGCAGAATATATGCAAAAAACGAAAACAGCGAGCCTGTTTTTTATAATCTTAAATTTACAAAAATATATGATATCGGCGATATCAACGAATTTGAAAACGAAGTATCTGGATATAGAGCGACATATTGCGATAACGGACCCATATCCGATAAGATTATCGCCAACATTGTCGCCGACACGACGGAACAAAACCGAGAAAACGACGGAGCTTTTCAATCGGAGCAAAAAGACAAAATAGGAAATACGGATAAAAATACAAAAAGCGCTCTCACCTCGGTTCTTTGGACGACTGTTCTAATATTGAGTCTGCTCGGAGGAGCCGTGGCAATGATATTTGACAGAATTAAAAACAGACAGGGAGGAAATAACAATGATAAAAACGACGGTAATTAAATATTCGCCGAAAGCGAAGGAAATGGCCCTACAAATCGAAAAAAAGGCCAACGAAATGGAAAAGAACGGATATCAATTCATCTCCTGTACAATCACCGGAAGCGCGAAAGCCGTCTTGATTTTCAGGACTCCCGAAAATAAGGAAAAAGCACCGTTTTTTGAAGAGATAAAAGATGAGAAAAAAGAAACGGCAAACGATAAAGAATTTAATCTCAAGAAAGAAACGGGAGAACCGGGAAACGGGGAAAAATATAATTAAGCGGTTTGCCTGCCGGAGAACGCCTCACAGAGTCTTCTCCGGCTTTATCGCGCTATATACGCTATATATAATATTTATTTACAAAAAAATCAACAAATAAATTTCGGAGGACCAAAATGCATCAAGCGATCATAGATATAGGTTCCAACTCAATGAGGCTAACCGTCTACGAAGCGGACGGCGCTGATTTTAAAATTTTGTTTAAAGAAAAAATCATGGCCGGACTTGCCGGATACGTGGAAAACGGACACATCAGCAATGATGGAATTCGCCAAGCTTGCGAAGGATTGCTCGAATTTAAAAAAACGCTTTCTCTGGTTGGAATAAATGACAATATTCATGTTTTCGCGACAGCGTCGCTGAGAAATATAAAAAATACCGCCGAGGCGGCGAAAAATATCAGCGAGACAACGGGTTTTGAGATAGATATAATAACCGGGGAGGAAGAAGCTATCCTTGGGTATATAGGCGTAATGCGAAAATTCTCGGTCTCCGACGGAGTGTTTGTAGATATCGGCGGCGCGAGCACAGAAATTTCCGTTTTCAAAAACAATGCTCTTCTCTTTTCAAAAAGTTATCAAATCGGCTCTTTAAAATTATATAAAGAATGCGTAAAAAAAATCCTACCGGGAGAAGGCTCAATAAAAAGAATCCGCAAAATCATAAAAGACACAATCTCCGATAATATATCGGAAAACTGTGCCCCGCAGAAAAAACTTATCTGCATCGGTGGAACCGCTCGGGCCATTCTTAAACTCGCGAAACGCCTAAATCTCATCTCGGAAAATGAAAATTCAATAAAAGAAGAAAGTCTGAAAAATATAGGAGAACTTTTAACCGGAGACAAAAAAAACGCCGCCGATATGATTTTGAAAACCGACCCGGAAAGGATCCACACAATGGTCCCCGGATATTTAATATTGCAGTATATCGCGGAAAGATTCGGAGCGAAAGAAATAACGATTTCGGATTACGGAGTGAGGGAGGGATATCTTTGCCGAAAAATCCTCTCATGAAACAGAATTTTTTATACACTCAAAACAGAGAACTCAGCTGGCTCAGATTCAACCTTAGAGTTTTGGAGGAAGCGGAAGACGAATCGACTCCGCTTCTTGAAAAATTAAAATTTATTTCTATTTTTTCCACGAATTTAGACGAGTTTTTCATGATCAGGGTCGGAAGTTTATTCGATATTTCAGCCGTTGCCCCGCAAGAAAGAGACAATAAAAGCGGAATGACCCCCTCAGAACAATTATGCCGCATATATCAAACGGTGATCGGCCTTATCGAAAGAAAAAAACGCGTATACGCGGAGGTCGCCTCTTCCCTTTCCGACAGAGGTGTCAGAGACTTACAGTATAAAGAACTTAAACCGAATGAATCAAAATTTACGGCGGAATACTTCAAAAGAAATATTTTACCAGTGCTTTCCCCTCAGATAGTCGATTCCAGACATCCGACCCCTCATTTCCAAAATAAACAACTATATATCGCCTCTTTGGTAAAAAACAAAAACAATAAAAAATCCATAGCCTTCGTTCCTGTCCCTGAGATGTTGCCTCGAGTTATAGCGCTTCCTACGGAAGGCAGATTTATTCGAACCGAAAACATAATAAAACAATGGGCTCCGACTCTGTACGGACAATACAAACAAGAGGAAGCCTGCGTGATCAGCGTAACGAGAAACGCCGATGTCAGTTTTGACTCGGACAAATTCGAAGATACCGAAACCGATTTCAGAAATCATGTGAAAAAACTTCTGAAAAAAAGAGCGAGCCTCGCTATTGTGAGATTAGAAATAGGAAATAAAATATCGCCGGCGTTTCTTAAAGAACTTCTGAAAATCATAGATGTAAAAAGTCATCAGATATATACCGACTCTACGCCTCTCAATATGAAATTCGTATATGAGATGATAAAAAAACTTCCCGAAAAACTTTCGGACTCTTTAAGTTATCCCGACTACATCCCAAGATGGCCGGAGGATTTGAACACGGACGCTTCTGTCATAGAACAGATTCGGCAAAAAGACCGATTTCTTTTCTTTCCTTTCGACTCGGTAAGCCCGTTTATACGCCTGTTAAACGAGGCCGCCGACCGAAAAGATGTAGTGTCGCTGAAAATCACCATCTATCGTTTGGCGTCTTCCTCAAAAATCGTGAGAGCTTTATGCAGAGCCGCCGAAAACGGCAAAGAAGTAGTAGTTCTTATGGAACTTCGAGCCAGGTTTGACGAAGAAAATAATATAGAATGGTCAAAAATGCTTGAAGAGGCAGGATGCAAAGTCATTTACGGGATAGAAAATTATAAATGCCACAGCAAAATATGTCTTATCACATTACGTGAAAAGGGAAAGTATAGATATATTACTCAGATTGGCACCGGAAATTATAATGAAAAAACAAACGCCATGTATACCGATTTGAGCGTCATGACGGCAAACGACGAGATAGGAGAAGACGGCACGGCGTTTTTCAGAAATATGCTTACGGGAAACCTCGAAGGAAAATACTCTTCCCTCCTCGTCGCTCCCGCCGGCATTAAACCTGAACTTTTCCGTCTTATAGACGAAGAGATAAAAAAAGGAACCGACGGATACATTTGCATAAAAATCAATTCTATAACAGAACGGGATATCATTGACAAACTCGCCGAGGCGTCAAGAGCGGGAGTCGAGATCCGTATGATTGTCCGAGGTATCTGCTGTATTCTCCCGGGGATTGCGGGGAACACGGAACATATCTCTGTCACAAGTATAATAGGGCGATTCTTGGAACACGCGAGAATTTATTGTTTCGGAAAGGGAAAAGACGCGAAATTATATATTTCGTCCGCCGATCTTATGACCCGAAATCTCAGAAGAAGAGTAGAAATAGCCTGTCCCGTACACGACAGAGACATAAAAGAAGTCCTGCTTCACATTTTGGCCGTACAGCTGTCCGATACCGCGAAAGCAAGTCTCCTGCAAGCGGACGGATCGTATATACGCAAGAACGGGATTGGAACGATAAAGACAGACAGCCAACGTGAATTTACGGAATCTTCTCTTCACAGCAAATACTCTCCTGAAAAAAGACAAAGAAGACAAAAACTGAAAACATTCTTACGTCTCCTATTTCGCGGAAAAAAATCCATTTCCTAAAAGAATTTCCTCTTTGATCACAAAGAAAAAATATCCGCAAGAGAAATGCAAAACAAAAAGAACGGTAAAATTAAAAGAAGCTCTCGGAAAATTCCGAGAGTTTCTTTTAATTTTTTATATTTTATAAAGTTATTTTACTTTTACGGTCGTCGTAAGTTTTGTAGATTCTTTATAAGGTTTCGCGAGCATGTATACGATAAAAGCAAGTACGGCGATCGCGAAAATCAAACCGATAATATTTATACCGCCCGTGAATATAGAACCGAACTGATAAACCATCAAAGACACCGCGTAGGCAAAAACACACTGATAGCCGATAGCAAACCACGTCCATTTCGCGGAGTTCATTTCTCTCTTAATAGCTCCGATAGCCGCGAAACAGGGAGCGCAAAGGAGATTGAAACAAAGGAAAGAATACGCCGCGAGCCGGCTCATTCCCTCAAAGTCAAGGACTCCAAAGACTCCGACGACCTCTTCTTTGGCCACAAGCCCCATTATAGTGGCGATAGTCGCTTTAATATTACCGAATCCGAGAGGAGCGAATATCCAGCATATCGCGTTACCGATCATTCCGAGAACGCTGTCTTCAAGTTCCATATCTAAGCTGAAACCGAACGATCCGTCGACCATTCCAAACATAGAACCGGCCCAAATAACAATCGACGAAAGAAGAATTATAGTGCCGGCCTTTTTTATGAAAGAATAAGATCTCTCCCACATAGAACGAAGAATATTTCCGACAGTCGGCCAGTGATAAGCCGGAAGTTCCATTACGAAAGGAGCGGGGTCGCCCGCGAACATTTTGGTTTTTTTAAGCATAATACCCGAAACTACTATCGCGGCGATACCAATAAAATACGCGCTCGGAGCGACCCACCAGGCGCCGCCGAAAAGAGCGGTCGCTATAAGGGCTATTATCGGAAGTTTGGCACCGCAAGGTATAAACGTAGTCGTCATTATCGTCATTCTACGGTCTCTCTCATTCTCAATCGTACGAGACGCCATAATTCCCGGAACTCCGCACCCCGTTCCAACAAGCATCGGAATAAACGATTTTCCGGAAAGACCGAATTTGCGGAAAATACGATCCAAAACAAACGCTATACGCGACATATATCCGCACGATTCAAGGAAAGCGAGCAGAATAAACAATACAAGCATCTGAGGAACAAATCCCAAAACGGCTCCGACACCTCCGACAATACCGTCAACAATTAAACTGTGAAGCCAATCCGCGCAATTGATACTGTCGAGAGCGCTGTCTAAAAGCGCCGGTATACCTGGAACCCAAACACCGTATTCAGCAGGATCCGGAACGCCTTCCACGTCCTCGCCCAAAGCGGCGTCATAGATCTCGGAAACGTCGTATCCGGCCTCCGCCAAAGAATCCGAGTAAGAACCGTAAGCCTCGTCAAAAGCTCCGAAATCTTCTTCATCAATAGCGTCTTTTATCTCCGACGCTCCGACAACATCAGCCGCGACGGCAGCGTCAACCTGAGACACAAATTCTTCTGTCCAAACATTCTCGGAAGCATATTCCGTCATCGCGTCGTCATAATCAGACGTTCCTATCCCGAAAAGATGCCATCCGTCACCAAAAAGTCCGTCGTTAGCCCAGTCAGTGGCCCACGTCCCAACAGTGGAAACCGAAATATAATACACAAGGAACATGACCACGACGAATATCGGCAAGGCGGCCCAGCGATTTGTCACTATTTTATCTATCTTGTCTGACGTGGAGAGTTCCCCCGTCTTTTTCTTCTTATAACAACCTTTTATAACGGAAGAAATATAAACATAACGCTCGTTTGTTATTATCGACTCGGCGTCGTCGTCAAGCTCGGTTTCCGCCGCTTTTATATCCTCCTCTATATGAGCTTTTGTCTCCGGCGTCAAAACCAACTGAGACATAACTTTATCGTCACGCTCAAATATCTTTATAGCGTACCAGCGCTGTTGCTCCTCCGGCATATCGTGAAGCGCCGCTTCCTCTATATGAGCCAAAGCGTGTTCGACAACGCCTGAAAACGAATGCTGAGGAACTGTTTTAGCGTTTTTCGCCGCGTCTATCGCCGCTTCCGCCGCCTCCATAACCCCGGTCCCTTTAAGGGCTGAAATCTCAACAACTTTTACGCCGAGAGCCCGTGAAAGCTCCTCAATATCTATTTTGTCTCCGTTTTTCTTTACCACGTCCATCATATTAACGGCCACGACTACCGGAATTCCAAGCTCTGTGAGCTGAGTCGTAAGATAAAGATTTCTTTCGAGGTTTGTTCCGTCAACAATATTTAAAATAGAGTCAGGTCTTTCTCCTATCAGATAATTCCTGGCGACGACCTCTTCCAAGGTATACGGGGAAAGAGAATAAATACCGGGCAAGTCTGTAATTACCACCCCGTTGTGTTTTTTCAATTTCCCCTCTTTTTTTTCTACGGTCACCCCGGGCCAGTTACCGACAAACTGATTGGCTCCCGTAAGAGCGTTAAACAGCGTTGTTTTCCCGCTGTTGGGATTTCCCGCAAGCGCGATTCTCAAATCCATTTAGTTATTCCTCTCTTTCCTAATTAGCAAAAGCTAACCATTATTTTGAAAGTATGGGGCGATTCCGCCCCTGAAAGATTATTCTATTTCTATCATCTCGGCGTCGGCTTTTCTTATGGAAAGCTCGTAACCACGAACAGTGACCTCCACGGGATCTCCCAAGGGAGCCACTTTACGAATATGTATATCGACGCCTTTCGTTATTCCCATATCCATAATCCTTCGTTTTACGGCGCCTTCGCCGTGAAGTTTGACAACTTTGACATTATCCCCGACCTTGACCTGTCTTAAAGTTTTCATTCCTCTCTTTCCTCCTAAATAATAATTTTATCATTTTTATAAAAGAGATATATTCGTCAGAGAATATCCCCTCTCTTTACAACTTTACCAATAGCAGCCACAAAAATTATCGTAATTATTTATTAGATTATTATTAAACGTATAGACCATTTATTAAATTGTTTATTAAACATAAATAAAATAAAAGAAAATTTTAATATTCCTCATAAAACCGGCATTAAGGGCTTTTATATTTATAAACGAAGAATCAAAAATAAACTAAAATCAAAATAAAGCCAAACAAAAAATATAAAAACAAAATTAAAAACAAAAAATCTATAAAAAATCCAGAAGGAAAATCATAAAAAAAACCAAATAAATAAACGGCAAACTATATCATAATTTTCTGGGCCATTTCTTTGCTTATGGCGATCCTTGATTCTTTCACATTAACTATAATATTGCCCGCTATTTTACTTATGACCGTAACGCTCCCCCCGGGGACAAAACCAAGAGTTTCAAGATGCTTCTTGACCTCGGGATTGCCTCCGACTCTTTTGATCATATTTTCTTCTCCGACAACTGCGACGGTTAACGGCATCACAAATAATCCTTCCCAACTATACTCGAAATCTAATTTTTTTAATTAGCAAAAGCTAACTTTGGTCGCAAAAAGACGATTAGCTCCCGCTAACCATAAATATATTAGCAAAAGCTAATCAATTTGTCAATAGATTTTCAATAGATTTTTTTAATATTCACAAATTTGTTTAAATTTTATCAGTTTTATATTCAAAAAGATATATCCCAAAAAAGATATTTGAGCATAACAAAAATGATATTCTCCAAAAGTTATTTTTACATTTCGTATTTTTACACTTTTCTTATCTTCACAAAATAAAAAACACATCGTTCTCCTGAATATAAACAGAAAAAACGATAGATACTTTTAATAAAAACAATACGAACCCTGAATAAAAATGAAATACACTTGTAAAGCCATATAAAAAGACCGGACTATTCTTCCCCTCTATTCGAGGCAAACGATGATTACTATCAAACAGAAACAGAAAAAACTATCAAAACGAACAAAAGGAAAGGAAGCTTGTTTCTCACCAAGTTTTATTAAAAAACAGTCTTATCATTAAGTCGTGAAGAAAACAATATTCGCATAAAGCTTATTAACAAAGAAAAAAGCGGCGGTAAACGTCGCTTTTTTTCTTCAATGATATTCAACTAACAAAACGGCGCTCACCGCTAAGTTATATTTATCTCATACGAATATGAAAAGCTTTCTCCAAAAACCCGAACGGTCGCGATTCCGGTTGTTGTTCGGCTTCCGACGTTCCATTCCCACGAAACGCGGCCGTCCTCAGCAACTTCCTTTTCAACAAGACCTTTTGCGGAACTTTTATTACCGGAAGCGTACGTCACTTCTATATCGCACATAATGCCGGGAGTCAAACCTTTTAAGGAAATAGACGCGGAGTCGCCTCCCTCGACGGTATATGTAATATTTTCAAGAGCTATCGTTCTCTTCAACTCCGCGACTCTAATAAGGTCGGCTTCCTTTTCAGAATCCGAATATAAACATTCGGAAGAAGAATTGAGACATTTAACGATATTATTACCGATAACATATACGTCATAATATTCCGTTCCGCTCCAAAGACGAAAGAAATCAAAGCCTTCGTCATCAATCATTGATTTATAATAATCAATTCTTATTTCATTATCATACTCAAAAAGTAAATTAAAGATTTTTTCAGCCGCGATCTCGCTTATCTCTCCGTTTTCGGTTAAAACGAAAACGGACGGCTCAGAATCAGATTCAACTTCCGAATCAAAATCGATTGACGAATCTTCTGAGGGTTTCTCCGCAAAAGTAGAGATACTCGATGAAAAAGTAACCATAATTAAACATAAAAACAAATACATTAAATACTTTTTCATTCATTTTCACCCCAATTAAAATAATAAAATAAAAATACTATGATATACGGACTATAAACACATATAAAATTAAAATGACATAGATAAAGTAGTAGTTATAAATTCGCCAGAAAACCGAGCAAAGGCATCGTGACAACTGAAAAAAGAGTCGACACAGAAACAAAAACCCCGGCGGAGTCGGCGCTACAATCGTATTTTTCAGCAAGCATCGACGTCATTGTGGCGGCGGGAGTCGAGGCGCAAATCACTGTTACGGAAGTGACAATATCGCTTTCATATATTCCAAAAATAACAAATACTTTTAAAATAATGAGAATTATCAGCGGAAAAACAATCAAACGAAGAAGAAGAGCCAAAGGCAAATATTTATTCAAGGCTCCTTTAACGTTAATCTCAGCAAGTCTCATTCCAACCAAAAGCATCGATATAGGAGCGACAGCATCACCGAAAGAAGATACAAAATCAACGATAATCAGAGGAATAAAATCTGATAGGGAAAATATAAAAATAATAATCCCTATATATGTAGGAATTGTGGACGGATTAAAAAAAATCTTTTTTAAAGAAATAAAAACTCTATTTCCGGTATATATAAATCGACCCGCGGACCAGGAGAAAAAAGAAAACCCTATCACATAAATCGCCGCATATATGGCAGCGTCATTACCGAAAATCGCAGTTATTAGAGGGATTCCCATATATCCGGCGTTTGAGAAAACAACGCCGAAACGATATACTTTTTTCAACTTATCAGGAGCTCTTCTGAAAAACAAAAAACTCAGAAGATAAAACACAGTATGAGAAAGAAAAGAAAAAAGCAATATCCATCCTATATTTATAAGTATAGAGCTATCAAACGGACGAATAAAAGCGGAAAGCAACATAGCGGGTTGTAAAATATACAAAACTATGTCCGCGAGAGTTTTCGGAGCGGAAGAATTAACAATATCGGCTTTTCTTACGGCGAAACCGGGAAGAACCATAAGAAGCAAAAGTAAAACCCTTGAAAAAAGAAGCCCTATATCAATCATAAAAAACTCCGTCTCAAATAACAATCATTCTAAAAAAGCAAGATTAGAATATCAAAAATACAATATACGTGAAAATGATTTTTAATTATAAAAAATATGAAAACTAAAAATATCAAAAACACTTTCCATATAAAATTTCATTCTGATTTTTTTAATTATAATTATTTACTAAATTTTATCATATTCCCAGAAAAATTTCAATATCTTACAAAATAATACAAAGTAAGTTTAAAAAAAATAAAAAGCGTAAAATTGAGAAAAATCTTTATTGTTTATTAGTTTATAACATAAATATATGACAAAAAAACACCGAATTAAAAATTTTTCGAGATTAAGATATACCATTTATACATAAAACCTCTCAAACACACTTAGCTAAAATAAAAACCGCTCGAATAAACGAGCGGCTAAATCAACTAAAAATACGACTTCTAATATAACTTTTAATATAAAAAAGAAGCCAATATAATTAAAATTTCTTTAAAAACTATTTTGTTATAATTATATATGAAAATTATATACGAAAAACCATATACAAAAAAGTTTATAATCAAAAATAAACTTATTACTTACTCCGTTATGCGAAATCAAATTATTTTAAATTGAAAAAATCACACTTCAAAAAGCTCTTTCTCCAAAAATGGAATAAAAAAATCTGAGTTAGGATATGTTCAACAATCTCGTTTCTTACCCCAGAAGAACACGGCGACGGTCCCGGGTCCCGTATGACTGCCTATAACAGTTCCTATATTATATATTTCAACCTTTCCGTTAAGATTATGAAATCTCTCCTCGATTAACGACGCTACTTTTTCGGCGTCATCCAAACAGTCAGAATGGCACATATAGCATTTCCCGTCATAATTAAGACCGTTATCCGCATTTTCTTCCATTCTCGTCACAATCTCGTTTATAACGGCGGCCTTTCCCCTAACTTTTTTACGAGGAATTAATCTTCCGTCATCGCTCATATTTAAAAGAGGACATATTTTCAAAATTGTTCCAAAAAGACCAGCGGTTTTTGAAACTCTTCCTCCCTTTATATAAAAAGTAAGATCTGTTGAAAAAAACCAATGATGAACTCTCAACCGATTTTCAACAAGCCAATCCCTAAGCTGATCTATATTCATTCCGGCGTCGCGAAGATCAGCGGCCTTATCCATAAGAAGCCCGTAACCGGAAGAAGCTCCGAGAGAATCGACTATATATATCTTCCGCTCAGGAAACTTCTCAGATAAATCTTCCGCCGCGATTCTCGCCGAGTTATAGCTTCCCGAAATTCCGGATGAAAGCGTCACATGCAAGATGTCCATTCCCTGTTCGAGAAACGGAATAAAATACTCCTCATATTCGTCTATGTTTACCTGAGACGTTTTCATCACAGAACCGTTAACCATTTTTTTATAGAACTCGTCATATGAAATTGTTTTTCCAAAATCATCGGAATATTTTTGTCCGTCAATAGAAAAATGAAAACTTATATAATGAATATCTCGGTCTTTCAAATGCTGTTCGGTAAGATCGGAAGTAGAACAGCAACTCAAAACATAATTTCCCATAAAGCGTCCCTTCTTTCTTAAATATTATAAAAAAAATAAAAAAATTGCCTCAAAACAATTTTATTTTTCTTGTCATCAAACAAATTCAATAATTAATAACGATAACTTAAATCTTAATTTTTTTTCAGTTTAAATAAAAAACATAGACAACTGCCAATTGTTTTTTACGGCAATATTTTATGTTAGAATTATATCATACCAATAACCAAAAAATCCACCTACTGTTTTTTTTTCAATTATACTGATTTAAACCGACGCTCAACCGAAACAAAGCAGATTCCACAAAAAGACAGCGGCACTCTACTAATAGTAGAATGTCGCTGTTTAATAAAAAAAACAAAGGCCGATATTAAAACTTTTTTTTGCTTTTTAACCTAAAACACAACGCTATTATAAGCTCCGCGGGAAGACCTAAAACAAAAAGAATCCACCAATTATAATCAAGAAACGAAATGTAAATCGAAGCAATAATACTCCATACTAATCCTGATATGAAAAAAAAGTTCCATAAAGATTTTCCCCAAACAGAATTCTCAGCAATAAGAACTATCATAGAAATAGGAATCGCGTAAACAAAGACCTGCCACCAAACGATATCGCAAAGCCATAAGATAACGAAAATCAAAAGAGCGAGGGTATATGTACCGATAAACGATATTTGAGAGATCGTACGATATTTATTCCTAATATGAGGTTTCGTTTTATCGTTCGAATGATCCTCCAACAAATAATCGACGCTTACCTGAAAAATATTCGCGATTCTCTTTAAAACAAAAGCGTCGGGAAGGGATTCTCCCCTCTCCCACTTTGATACGGCCTTATCTGAATAATTGATTTTCTCGCCGAGCTCCGCCTGGGTAAGTTTATTAAGTTGCCGAAGTTCGGAAATATTTTTCGCCACTATCTTTTTAAATTTTTCCACCAGGCGGAACCTCCTTTTATCTTTAATAAAAAAAATCGGATACAAAATCAGTTTTGGAAAAATAACGGTTCGTCAGTCAAAATATTAATATATTAACAATATTATTTGTCCGCGAAATAACCAAAACCCAATATTTATTTTCTATTTTAAGACGAAAAATCATTAATAAAAAAGTAAAATCAAATTAAATATACAATGTAATTTACATAATAATTTAAATACAAAATTATAATACAATGTAAATGTTACAAAAAAATATCAATTATTAATCGGACAAAAGATCGTCGGGGAAGACTATCCCTCCGA
>CAJFPG010000010.1 GCA_904398665.1 Candidatus Geddesella stercoravicola
AAAAGAATATTTTTCCACTCTCAACGACGAGAAAAAAGCCGAAATATATGTCGAGATACAATCGATCCCGTCACAAGAATATATTGACTCCGCCGTCAACGGCATTCTTTCCCAAACTACCGAAGAAGAGCTTAAAGAAATGATAAAACAAGCTATAACTCAACAGATGTCTCTTGACGAGGAAAGAATAAACGAATATGTCGATAATATGAGCGAGGAGACGGTTAACGAGCATGTCACGGAAATAATCACCGAATCGGTAACCCGACAATACGCCGAAAACGTGGCTTCTCAATTCTCTTCTCTTCCGCCTGCCGCAATCGCCGCGATGTTTGACGAAAGAGAATTTTCGGACGACGATTACGAGAGATTTTTTTCTCTTTTCAGCGACGATATTGTTTCCGATTCCACATATAACGAAAACCTGGAAAAATTAGGATACGTAGACAAAGAAAATCCGTCAAGCGTGGCGATATATTCCGAGACTTTTGAGAATAAAGATAAAATATCCGAACTTATAGAAGAATACAATAACGGCGTGGAGAACCAAGACGACAAGATCACGTACACCGATTATATAGCGCTTCTGATGTCCTCTATCACTACGATAATCGACGCTATCTCCTACGTGCTTATAGCATTTGTTACTATCTCTTTGGTAGTATCCTCGATAATGATAGGTATCATAACGTATATATCCGTGCTTGAAAGAACAAAGGAAATAGGAATACTCCGCTCGATAGGAGCGTCAAAAAGAGATATATCGAGAGTATTTAACGCCGAAACTCTTATAGTAGGATTCGTCGCCGGAATAATCGGAATAGCGATAACGCTCCTGTTTATCGCGGTAATAAATATAATTCTTCATTCGCTTACCGGAATCGAAACCTTGAACGCCGTCCTGCCTGTCGCCGCGGCTGTAATCTTGGTAGCCATAAGTATGTTCCTTACTTTTATAGCGGGACTTATACCTTCCAGAATCGCGGCGAAAAAAGATCCGGTCATAGCTTTGAGGACCGAATAATATAAATTAAATAAACTATTTTCGTTTTTCGCAGAGAGAGAAAAAAAAATAAAAAAAATAAAAAATAAAAATAAAAAAAATAAAAAAATAATTAGCAATCATATTCATTGGAAGAAAACGTCGTAAGGAAATTTTAAGGGGAGAAAATCATGAAACAAAAGAAAGCACAAAACCATGATATAAAAACGCAAGAAAAACATCCAAAACATCATATAAGCGTCAAAATGATATATTTTTTCGTTTTGATCAGTTTTATCGTGCCGATAGTCTTTCTTATATTCAGACTGATTTTCATGGACGAATTCCCGGACGTCGGCCGTTCCAGCTCGGATTACGTTCTGATGATAGTTCAATGCGTTCTCGGCGCGATAGCCGTCAATATTCCGACAGTTTTGTCAAAACATCTGAACGTCAGAATTCCGGTATTGATATATATATTATTCTTAATATTCCTTTATTGCGCCATTTTCCTCGGGGAAGTCGGAAGCTTCTACTATATAGTGCCTCATTGGGATGATATTCTCCATCTGTTCAGCAGCATGATGACCGGATTTTTCGGATATATGCTTGTAGCTATCTTAAACGGGCATAAAAATGCGAAAGTTAATTTATCGCCGACGTTTATAGCGATATTCGCTTTCTGCTTTTCCGTCACAATCGGCGCCGTCTGGGAAATATACGAATTTTCAATTGACGGGCTTTTAGGTCTTAATTCTCAAAAATTTCGGCTTGAGGATGGGGTCGAGCTCATCGGGAGAAACGCGCTGACAGACACAATGAAAGATATTATAGTAGACTGCCTCGGGGCTCTCGCCGCGACTATCCTCGGCTGGGCGTCAATGCTTAAAAGAAAAGGGTTCGTATACGATTATTACAGCGAAGCGCCCTTAAATAAAAAACCCGACGGGACCGATACCGAAGAAGCTAAATGACAGTTTTCTCAGCTTGACATCTTCCGAAGTATTTGTTATAATAAAAAAAAAGACGAAAAATATAGATTGTCTTCTTTTAATTTTGTTATTTTTCTGTTCCGACAGTATTAAAATCATTAAAATCATAAAATTACAATTTTAGGAAAAGGAGAGAGAAAACGATGGAAAATTTAAAAGGAACCAAAACAGAAGCAAACCTCATGACCGCGTTTGCGGGCGAGAGCCAAGCGAGAAACAAATACACATATTTTGCGTCGGTCGCAAAAAAAGAAGGCTTTAATCAAATAGCGGCAATTTTTGAAGAGACCGCGAACAACGAAAAAGAACACGCGAAAATGTGGTTCAAAGAACTCGGAGGAATCGGAGACACCGCGTCTAATCTTGAAGCCGCGGCGGCCGGAGAAAACTACGAGTGGACAGATATGTACGCGACTTTCGCCAAAGAAGCGAAAGAAGAGGGCTTTGACCGTATCGCCGCGCTATTTGAGGGCGTCGCTAAAATAGAAAAAGAACATGAAGAAAGATACAGAAAACTTCTCGCGAATGTCAAGAACGGTGAAGTATTCGAAAAAGGCAGCGTCGTAATATGGCAATGCGCCAACTGCGGTCATATAGTCGTAGGAACAAAAGCTCCTCAGGTATGCCCGGTTTGCGCTCACCCGCAGTCCTACTTCCAGATAAAAGCGGAAAATTATTGATATCGATATTTAAATATTTATGGTATCAATGTTGTAAAAATCGTGTTACAGTCGTGATTTTTTACGACATGTCCGACAAACCGAAACAAAATACAAAAAATATAGAAAAACCTATTTCTTTTAAAAAGGCGGCAGGGCTATATCCTGCCGCCTTTTTAATTTTCATATTAAAGTAAATCAAAAATCAAAATTACTCACCGGAAATCTCTCGTTTTATATTTGAATACGTTATATGAATAATATCAGTAAATTTTGCAGCTGCAAAAATATAAATTGTAAATTACATCCTCTAAATCACAATAAAGGCTGTTCTCCGTGCATAAATAAAAATTTACGGACGAAAGAGCTTCCGAACTGCTTTTTTAATCTCGTGAAAAACTCGGAAACAAGAAAAGACGATTCGTTTAAAAGTTTCTCGAAATTACTTCAAGAAGAAGAATTGTAAAAAAATAAAAACCGTCTGAAAAACAGACGGTTTTTTTGCTTTAACGAAACAAATCCTCACAAAAGAGTATAAGTAGCTTAATTATCAATCAATCAATCCGATTATCTATGCCGAGAACCGTCGCCGCGATATCCGCCGATATTCTGCAAAGTTCCGGACAAGGACGCTTTTTATAATATTCTTCCGTCCGCTCCTCCGGTACCGGCGAAAACTTATTTCCCGTAAGCCCCAGCAGTTCTCTGCAAATTATCGACCCGTTTTTTTTTCGAAACTCGTCGGCGAGAGTTTGTACCAAAGAGTAAAGTTTCGCTTTTTCCGATTTGGCTCCCGGCGATGAATAACCGTCAAAAAACCCGGCGACTATAAACATTCCGGATACTGTTCCGCAGACCTCCCTCAGTCTTCCCATTCCTCCGCCGAACGGGGAAGAAAGAAGAGCGACCGTTTCGGGAGGCAGATTTATTTTATCCGCGAACGCCATAACAACCGCCTGAGAACAATTATATCCCTCTCTGAAAAGAGATTCCGCCTTTTCTCCTCTTGTCATTTTATTATCCTTTAATTTATATTTTTTCAATTGATTTATATTTTTTCAATCGCTTTCATCATTTTGTCAAGCCCCGACGAGGACAACGATTCTATCTCTCCTCCGTCGCAAGCGGCGGCAAATCCGGGATCTATCGGAAGACGACAGACCGTTTTTATATTATGTCTCGCCGAGATCTCTTCTATCTTACTTTTGCCAAAAATAAAATGTTTTTCCTTGCAGTTGGGACATTCAAAATAAGACATATTTTCTACTATCCCGATTACGGGAATATGCATAAGCCCCGCCATATTTACCGCTTTCTCAACTATCATGGATACCAGATCCTGAGGAGAAGTGACCACTATTATCCCGTCAACGGGAATAGATTGAAAAACCGTTAAAGGAACGTCTCCCGTTCCGGGAGGCATATCCACAAACATATAATCGACATCTCCCCAAACGACATCTGTCCAAAACTGCTTGACCGCTCCCGCTATGACCGGCCCTCTCCACACAACCGGATCGGTACTGTGTTCAAGAAGCAAATTCAGAGACATTACAGATATCCCTGTTTTGGTTTGGACCGGAAAGATACCGACATCGGTCCCTTCCGCTCTTTTGCCGTCTATTCCGAACGCCGTAGGAATAGACGGTCCGGTTATGTCGGCGTCAAGAATCGCGGTCTTATAACCCGCCCGTTCGCTTAAAACCGCCAGAACGGAAGTGACGAGAGATTTCCCGACTCCGCCCTTGCCGCTCATAACGGCGACGACTTTTTTGATATGTGATAATTCGTTTGTCTTTTCTATAAAACTGTCCTGTTGTCTCTCTGAACAACTTTTACCGCATGAAGCGCAATCGTGCGTACATTCCTCGCTCATTTATTATTCCTTCTTTCCGTATCCTTTTTCTTTCGCGTGTTTTTTTATCGCCTCAAAAGTTTCGTCGCTTATATCATGTTCTATTTTACAGGCGTCCCGCGCCGCGGTTTTCTCCGAAACTCCGAGAGCCTCTAAAAAAGAAGAAAGCATCGTATGGCGTTCATATATTTTTTCGGCGATCTCTCTTCCGCTTTCGGTTAGAATAAGATATCCGTGTTTATCGCTCTCAACGTATCCTCCGTTTTTTAAGATACCTATCGCTCGACTGACGCTCGGTTTCGAATACCCCATATACTCCCCGACATCAATCGCCCGAACGAACGTCCGTTCTTTCGAGAGGATAAGTATCGTTTCAAGATACATCTCTCCCGATTCCTGCAATCTCATTCTTTCACTCCCTTATTTTTCTTTTTTTCGATTTATTTCGATATTTTCAAAAAAATCAAAGGTCAATCGAGAACTCCGAGATATTCCTCGTAAGAAAGTCCTGACGCCATTATTTTTTTAGCGTTTTCTATCCCGACGAAACGATAATGCCAGGGCTCGTAAATTATTTTCGTGATATCGGTCTTATCCTTGGCGTAACGCAATATAAAGCCGTACTCCGCGCAATGCTCGACCAACCAGGCGTACGCCTTAGTCTGGTCGAAACCGGCGGTAAGCGAAGTATAGGACGGGGTTAAAATATCGAGAGCCAAACCGGTATGATGCTCGCTCGTCCCGGGAACAGCGATTATTGTCGCCGTTTTGGCGTAAGCGTCCTCTTCGGAATATCCGAGACCGATATAATAATTCTTTTTATTGTTAAAATTTCTTGTCTGTAAGTCAACGTCCCTGAACGCGGAAACCATAGAAAGATTTACCCCGTCCATTTCCGCCGCCAAAAACATAGCCCTCACATTATAATAAATCCGGGAATCGACCTGAAATCTGCCGTAAATACTCGAAAGCTCGACACCGTCGATATAATCGTCCGGAAGAGGGTGCGTAGGATTACAAAGGATCATATTCCAAGCGGAAGGATCCGAAGAAAGAGTTTTTTCAAGCTCCCTGACCTTCTCCATACACTGCGAATACTCCTCGTATGTTTCTCCGTACTTCTCCCGTTTTTCTTCCTCTTCTCTCTCCGCCTCCGCTTTCGCTTTTTCCTCTTCCTCCGCTTTTTTGCGGGCTTCTTCCTCCGCGGCTTGCCTCTCGGCCTCTTCTTCCGCGGCTTTTCTTTCCTCTTCCGCCAGTCTCTCCGCCTCTTTTTCGGCGGCAAGCTCGGATATCCCCGTCGAAGGGATTCCCAACTCTACGTTCGGGTCAATTCTGTCGGAATTTGAGGAGGGATAAAAAATCAAAACAGCAATCACCGCTAAAATAACAAGGACCGCCGCGGCCAATATAAACCAAAGAATATTTTTTTTGAAAAAAGATTTCGATTTCAAAACCAACACCTCCTAAGGGAACGTAAAGATTCTAACTTTTTATGGTCTTTGTGCAAAAAATAAATAAGCATCCATAGCTCAGACAGATAGAGCGTCCGCCTCCGAAACAAATAGTTAAAAATCAAAATTTATAATTACGACACAAATATCAAATAAAAGTCTACGATAAAAAATCAAAACTAAATTAGAATGAGAATAAAAACAAAACTCTCCCGTTTTTTTCTCACTTCATTATATGCTTTCTTTTAAGTCGCTTCGCGGCCGAACGATTTATCAAGGTATAGACCACGGCAAAAGCCGGGGTTCCTAATATCATACCGACAAAGCCGAAAAGCCCGCCTCCGAGAATAATGGCGACAAGAGACCACATGGGCGGTAAACCTACGGAATCCCCTACGATTCTGACACCGATAATATTTCCGTCAAGCTGTTGCAGAACAACAAGAAAAATAACGAACCACAAAGCTTCCCAAGGATCGATCATCAGCAGAATAAAAGCCGACGGAATTCCCCCGATAAACGGACCGAAAAACGGAATAATATTGGTAACGCATATTATAACGCTTATAAGCAAAGGATAGTCGAACCCAAAAATCGTCATTCCTATAAAACATAAAATACCCACTACCGACGCGTCGAGAAGCCGACCCGAGATAAATCCGCTGAAAGTTTTATACGTCAGTTCCGAAACCTCGAAAATTTTATCTTGGGCTTTCTCATTAAAGAATGTGGACACAAAATTTTTAGTTATGTCAAGAAACGTTTTTTTGCCAGCGAGAATATATATTGACAGAACAAAACCGATACCGATATTTATTGTCCAGAGCGCGATACTCATAGTGACGTCGAGAATCTGAGGAACGGCCCCGACAACAATACCTGAAAGATTTTCAAGAGTACCCTTCACAATATTTTCAAGCGCCGGATAGAAAGTATCCTCCATATGGAAATTCTCGGCCACCGAGTCGAGAAATCCTCTGAGATTTGAGAGATATGTCTCTATATTTCCGGTAAAAAGCGAAAAAGACTCGGCGAGCTGCGGAATTACGGCGATAAGAAGAAGAACGATCACAAGAATAAAAAAAAGATATGTTGTCACGAGAGAAAAAACTGTGGGGAAAAAATTTTTCGGAAGTCTCTTTCTCTTTTTAAACCTTCCGACAGCAGACGATTTTCCTCTTTTCTTTTCTCTCGACTCTTTTTTCGCTCCGAAAACTTTATATTTAAAAAATCTTCCGATTCCGGAAAAAAATTTCCCCAAAACGACAAAAAGCTTCGGAACCTTCTCCCCGCTGTAAAGACCACAGAAAAAATTGTAAACGGGATTTAATATAAACGCCGTAATCAGTCCGACAAAAAGAGGCGCGAGCAAGGAAAACACAAAAGAAAGAGCCGACCTTATCATGTCAAACCGTATAATGCATACGATGATAACTATTGCGACTGTCAATAGCCATATTATACTTTTAAAAAGCTTTTTGTCCATATGTTCTCCTTCCGAACGATACGACAGTATATTTTTATTAAAATAAAAAATCCAAATAAATCTAAATAAAATAAAAAAATATTTCGTTTTTTATCTTTAAGAAACTCTCTTAATTTTTTAAAAATATAAAAAGTTACAGAACATCCAATTAAAAAATTATTAAAACAATCTCTCTACGAAAACTCATTTTATTATATTATTATTCCATTTTTTCTATATCAATATCAGTATAGCACAAATAATAAAAAAAAACAAGACAAATTTAACCGGTAAAATATAAAAAACGCCGTTTTTTATTACAAACAGCGTTTTTTTACTTCTCGTTTAGTATTATATACAAAATAAAAAAGCACAAATGCGAAAAAGCATAAAATAAAAAATAACCCTCACAAAAACAAAAGCGTAATTATCAGACAATCGTCTAATTTACAAAAATTCTTACTTCAAGAGCATAAAAAAAACAATATCAAGAGATAGAAAAAAAATGAGAATCAATAAAGTCTAAAAATTATTTTGTCTTATTATAAAATCATTCCTTCCCGGACCGTTTGAAATCATTGTTATTTTATAACCGAGTTTGCTTTCGATAAACTCTATGTACCTTTTCGCGTTTTCAGGCAAATCGGAATAATTCTTTATACCTCTTATATCGCATTTCCATCCATCAAGCTCCTCTATAACAGGCTTTGCCCGATTAAGTTCAGGAGTGGTCGGAAAATCCGTCGTTATCTTTCCGTCGATATCGTAAGCCACGCAAACAGGAATTTTATCTAAATATCCGAGGACATCTATCAGAGATAAAACGACGTCGGTCGTTCCCTGCAACATACAACCGTATTTAGAGGCGACGCAATCAAACCAACCCATTCTTCTGGGTCTGCCCGTCGTAGCCCCGTATTCTCCTTTATCTCCTCCTCTTTTCCGGAGTTCCTCGGCTTCTTCGCCGAAAATCTCGCTGACAAAAGCCCCGGCGCCGACCGCAGACGAATAACTTTTAACAACCGTGTATATCTTTTTTATCTCATACGGAGGGATTCCCGCCCCCACAGCGGCGAAACCGGCGAGAGGAGAAGAAGAAGTGACAAAAGGATATATTCCGTTATCGGTATCTTTAAGAGTTCCGAGCTGTCCCTCCAACAAAACGGTCTTCCCTTCTTTTACGGCGTCGTTAAGAAGCTTCGAGGCGTCCGTGACAAAGGGACGCAGTCTCTCTCTGCGGCTTGCCAAATAATCGTAAAGGACCTCGGGGTTAAGTTCGTCCGCGCCGTAAAGCGCTTTAAGCGTGGCGTTTTTTATCTCGACAACTTTTTCAAGTCTCTGTTTTAAAAGCTCGTCGTCAAAAATCTCGCATACCTGAATGCCTATTTTCATCATTTTATCGGAATAAAAAGGAGCGATTCCCGACTTAGTGGAGCCGTAACTGTTTTTCCCTAACCGTTTTTCCTCTAGCTCGTCGAAAAGAACATGATACGGCATCACAATCTGCGCTCTGTCCGAAACTCTTATTTGAGGTTTGGGAACTCCGTTTTTTTCAAGTTCGTCAAGCTCGGAAAAGAGATTGTCAAGATTAAGAGCCACACCCTGAGAGATAACGTTTATCACTCGACTTCTGAAAACACCGGAAGGAAGAATATGGAGCGCGAACTTTCCGTATTCGTTAATAATCGTATGTCCGGCGTTCGCCCCGCCCTGAAATCTTACGACTATATCCGCGTCTTCCGCGAGAAGATCTGTTATTTTGCCTTTTCCCTCGTCTCCCCAGTTTCCGCCTACTATGGCCTTTACCATCAAGAACACTTCCCTTATATCATTATTACTTGAATATAATATCATAACCGACGCGTTTCGTCAATCAAAAAACGATAATTGTTGTATTTATTTTAAAATTTAAATCCTATTAAATTTTAAAAGATTTCCCGTCGATTCTTGTAGTTTGCCAATAACGGTTCATATGAAAACTGTCGTCGTAAGTAACCTCTCTTAAAAAAGAAAAAGGGGGAGAAAACGAAAGCGCCGAATTCTCATCTTCAAACTCTACTTCTCCGTAAAAAAACTCGTTTTCCGTTCCCTTATCGACATTCGAACACTCAAAAATCTTTCCGTCGGGAAGTCGATAAATTCTCATATCTTTTCTCACAGGCTCATATTCGCAAAGAGAAATAAGCTCAGAAAAACTTTCCGAGTCCATATCAAACTCCACCTCGACCCGAGATAAGGTTCCTTTCCCTTTTATTGTCAACTTATACGTTGTTTCTCCGTCTTTCAATTTGCTTCGAACTCTTACGTAAGGGTCGCAAGACAAATAATATTGAAAAATCGTATGCCTTGTTTCTTCCTCCAAATTTTCGGGAAAAGCTTTCAGAATAAATTTTCTCTCAATTTCCATTGTTTTCTCCTTTCGCATACAAA
>CAJFPG010000011.1 GCA_904398665.1 Candidatus Geddesella stercoravicola
TAATCTTATCGCGAGAGATCCGTCGGGAAACGTTATTCCTTTATGGAAATGCCCGAGTTCGAGGACTTGGGAGGAGCCCGAAGCGGGCTATGATAAAGATTGATTTCCGATTATTATTTTGTCATTTTGTCGTAATCGGATTAAAAAAATTAAATTTATTGAAAGGATGATTTTTATGGCAGAAAAAACAAATGTTTATCCTTATCGTGCGCCTAAAAAGTATCCGAAAAAGGATCTTCACGGACGTCCGCGTTTTTTGCTTCTTTCTTACAATGATTTCAAACGTTTTCAGAAGTTTTACGTGAACGTCTTCGGCTGGGATATGTTCGAGCTCCCCGAAGCCGCGGGCGGCGCAAAAAAAGGCAGCGACAAACCGTCGCTTCTTATCGCGACGGGACCGAGCTATGAGACTTGGGAAGGACTTAATCCCGGGCATATGAATTGCATTGTAAGTCATGTCGATGGACCTGTCCCCAAACCGATCTTAATGGCGGAGATACATATGGACAGACCTGTTGCTGACACCGTCGCCGAAATGGTGAAATACGGAGCCACGGTTGTAGGAGAACTTCCCAAAGAATCGGACGGCTGGGTAAGCCAGGCGTTTATAAAAGATCCTTCGGGAAATGAATTCAAGCTTTGGAAATGCCCGCCGTCAAGAACGTGGGAAGAACCCGAAGCGGGTTATGATAAAGATTAAAGGAGGAAAATTAAAATGAAAAAGATTTATACATGTTATGTTTGCGGATTTCCTTTTGCGGTAGATGAGAGTGAAGTTCCCGAGTTGTGTCCTTCCTGTAATTCTCCGAAGGAGAATTATCTTGTGGAACCTTGGAACGGAAGCATAGAAGCGAGAAGAATACACGTTGATTTCCCGAAACCGGACCCGAACTGGGATCCGATGAACATCTCGTATCATCATCCTAAACAATTCCCGCCTCACACAAGACACGGCAGAGTCAGAAGATTCGTTCTTCCTTACGACGACGACAAACTCGAAATAACTCGCGCTTTTTATAAGGACGTAATGGATTGGGATATGTACGACACCGAGCATTCCGATCCGAAACATCCACTTATCTTTTGCGCCACCGGACCCGGCAACGCTAACTGGGAACCTAAATTCCCCTCTTTCGGATACGGATATCTTAAAGCGAAAAGCGATGATGAAACCGGCGCCGATCCGAGATTTGTGGTTGAAGTCGATAATATAGAGGATACTCTTAAAAAAGTCGTTGAATTCGGCGGAGAGGTCCTTAAAGAAAGATTTACCGTTGAGGGCAACGATTATGCCGTAATTCGCGATCCTGAGGGCAACTCGATGTATATTTGGGAAACGCCTTCCACCGTCACTTGGGACGAACCTGAAAGTCAGAATATTTCGTTCAGAAATTGATTGAAACGAAAGATTTATTTTAAACAAATAAAAAATAAAGCCGTATAAACGGCTTTATTTTTTAGCAAAAAACGTACTGTCAAGCTTTTTTGATTTCTTTGATTGGGCATTGACTTTATTAAAATTTTGCGGTTTTATTTCGAAGAAATAAAGATATTTTTATAGATACGGATTCAGATATTTTCGATTTTTCACAAGTTTTATAAAAAAGCCACCGCGCAGCGGTGGCTTTTTTTAATTGGCGCCTTTAGGTTGGAAATAAACCACCGGTTCAACCGGTGGTTTGACTTTTGTCTTAATATAAAATTTATCAGCAAACTCCCTGAGCCATCATTGCTTCCGCGACTTTCAGGAATCCCGCTATATTCGCGCCGGCGACATAGTTTTTCTCCATACCGTATTTTTTGGAAGCGGCGTCGATATTCTTGAAAATGTTTATCATTATTTCTTTAAGTTTTCCGTCAACTTCTTCGAAAGACCAGGAAAGGCGCTCGCTGTTCTGTGTCATTTCCAGCGCGGAAGTCGCGACTCCTCCGGCGTTCGCGGCTTTGCCCGGGCAGAAGAGGACGCCGTTTTGTTGGAGATATTCGGTGGCTTCGATCGTAGTCGGCATGTTAGCTCCTTCCGCTACCGCGACGCAGCCGTTCTTGACCAGAGTTTCAGCGTCTTTAAGGTCGAGTTCGTTCTGAGTAGCGCAGGGGAGAGCGACGTCGCATTTGACAGTCCAGACTCCTTTGCCTTCATGATACTGAGCGGAGGGGCGGACTTTGACGTATTCGGTAAGTCTCTGTCTCTTGACTTCCTTTATCTCTTTCAGAAGAGCCAGATCAATACCTTCCGAATCGTATATCCAGCCTGTCGAATCGGAACAGGTAACCGGCTTTGCTCCGAGCTGATAAGCTTTTTCTATCGCGTAGATGGCGACGTTTCCGGCTCCGGATACCGCTATCGTCTTGCCGCTGATATCTATGCCGTTTGCTTTGAGCATTTCTTCCGTTATGTAAAGAAGACCGTACCCTGTCGCCTCAGTTCTTACGAGAGATCCTCCGAAGGTGAGTCCTTTTCCTGTCAAGACACCCTCGTATACGCCCTTTATCCTTTTATACTGACCGAACATATAGCCTATTTCTCTGGCTCCTGTTCCGATATCTCCCGCGGGGACGTCGGTGTCCGCCCCGATATATTTGCAAAGCTCTGTCATAAAGCTTTGGCAGAAAGCCATAACCTCTCTGTCGCTTTTTCCTTTCGGGTCAAAATCGCAGCCGCCTTTTCCTCCACCTATCGGAAGCGATGTTAAAGAGTTTTTAAAGATCTGCTCAAAACCAAGGAATTTTATTATTCCGAGATTTACCGACGGATGAAGTCTGAGCCCTCCTTTGTACGGACCTATGGCGCTGTTGAATTGTACTCTGTACGCGTTGTTCACATGAACTTGACCGTTATCGTCAACCCACGGGACGCGGAACAGAATTTGTCTTTCCGGAGTTGTTATTCTTTCGAGAAGAGCGTTTTTCCTATACTCTTCCTCGTGTTCCTCAATGACCGGGCGGAGAGATTCCAAAACCTCTTTTACCGCTTGATGGAATTCGGGCTGGGCGGGATTTTTCTCAATTACATTTTGCAATACTTCATCTACGTAAGACATATTCCAATCTCCTTTATAATATAATTTACCGTAAACGGCTTTTTCTTATTAAGTATATCATAAAAGTTATCGTCAAGTCAATAAAATATCTTTTTTTAAAAAAGAATAAAAATCAAAAA
>CAJFPG010000012.1 GCA_904398665.1 Candidatus Geddesella stercoravicola
AACCGCGATATCCGCTAAATATCCCGGGGCAACGGCGCCTTTGTTATTTAAAAGAAAATATCTCGCGGCGTTATGAGTCGCGACCTTCATAGCGACAATCGGATCGACGCCGGCGGACACCGCTTTTTTCACAATGCCGTCAATATGTCCCTCAAACAAAATATCGCTTGGATGTTTGTCGTCGGTACAAAACATACACCTTGAAGAATATTCCGGAGAAAGCAGAGAAATCAAAGCGGAAAGATTCTTCGCCGCGGTGCCTTCTCTTATCATTATAAACTGCCCGAGACGAAGCTTTTCAATCGCGTTTTCAAAATCAGAACACTCATGATCCGAATATACTCCCGCGGCTATATAAGCGTTCAACCTTTTGCCCGATAATCCCGGAGCGTGACCGTCTATTTTTTTGTGATGTCCTTGAGAGGTCAATATTTTACTTACGGTGTCCTTATCTCCGTCACAAACCCCCTCATAATTCATCATTTCCGCAAGACCCAAAACTCTTCCGTTCTCAAAATACGGGTCAAGATCCTCAAAAGAAAGTTTCGCCCCGCTCTCGTCCTCAGGAGTTGAAGGAACGCAAGAAGGAAGCATAAAATGAACGTCTATCGGAAGATTTTCCGTAGCCTTTATCATATAATCTATTCCGTCGGTTCCCATTACGTTAGCGATTTCATGAGGATCGCAAACGACGGTAGTCGTTCCGTGAGGAAGCACGGCTTTCGCGAACTCCGAGGGAGACACCAAAGAACTTTCAAGATGAATATGAGCGTCGATAAACCCCGGGGAAACAATCTTTCCGGAGACGTCTATTTCCCTTTCTCCCTTATAAGAACCGATGCCGACTATAAGTCCTTCGGATATCGCGATATCTCCCTCGCAAATCTCATTGGAAAAAACGTTTATAAAAGAGGCGTTTTTCAAAACCAAATCCGCATCGCGCCGTCCCGCGGCGGCGTCAATGACCCTTTTTTTACCCGGATATTTTCTCTCGACTCTTTGACTCATACTTTCTTTCATGATCATTTTGCCTCCAAAGGAGCGTCCTTTATTGAAAGGGATATTCTCTTTTTACTAACGTCAACGTCCAAAACGACTACTCTCACGACATCTCCGACAGAAAGAACCTCCGACGGATGTTTTATAAATTTATCGCAAATACGCGAAATATGAACAAGCCCGTCCTGATGAACTCCTATATCCACAAAAACCCCGAAATCAACAACATTTCTCACAGTCCCCATAACAACGGTTCCCGGGACAAGATCTTCTATTTCCATAGCGGAAGTCCTCATAAGCGGCAACGGAAGCTCTTCCCTCGGGTCCCTGCCGGGCTTCGTCAGCTCTTTTATAAGGTCATCCAAAGTCGGGACGCCTATTTGACAAAGCTCAGAAACCGTCGTTTTGCCCTCTTTTTCAACCTTTTTACCGAGTTCCGAAATCGCGCCGTTTTTCACATCATCCATAGTATAGCCGCAAATTTTAAGCAATTTTTCAGCGGCGGCGTAACTCTCCGGATGAACGGCGGTATTATCCAAAACGTTTTCGCTTTCCGGAACTCTTAAAAAACCGGCGCACTGCTCAAAAGCCTTCGGCCCTAATTTAGAGACCTTCAACAACTGTTTCCGAGAGGTAAACGCGCCGTTGTCGTTTCTGTACGAGACAATATTCTTCGCGATGGCTCCGTTAAGTCCCGCCACTCTGGTTAAAAGCGACGGAGAGGCGGTATTCAAGTCAGCGCCGACAGAGTTAACGCAATCTTCGACGACGGCGTCAAGCGCCTCGCCGAGCCTTTTTTGCGGCATATCGTGCTGATATTGCCCCACGCCTATCGCTTTTGGATCTATTTTTACAAGCTCCGCCAGAGGATCTTGAAGTCTCCTCGCGATTGAAACGGCCGAACGAAGAGAAACGTCAAAATCGGGAAATTCCTCAGCTCCGAGAGGAGACGCGGAATAAACCGACGCCCCGGCCTCCGATACGACCATATAACTCACCTTTTGAGGGATTTCTTTTAAAAGATCGGAAATAAAATTTTCAGATTCTCTCGACGCCGTCCCGTTACCAATAGCTATATTCGTAATTCCGTATTTTTCTATAAGCCCCCTTACGGTCGCCTTAGCCTCGTCAATCTTATTATGAGGAGGAGTCGGATACACTACGGAAGTGTCCAAGACTTTCCCGGTACCGTCGACAACCGCGAGCTTACAGCCCGTTCTATAAGCGGGATCAAAACCGAGAGTAACGTTCCCCTTGACAGGAGGCTGCATCAAAAGAGGTTTTAAATTCAATGCAAAAGTCTTTATCGCTCCCTCATCGGCGATATCGGTAAGATAATTTCGAGTTTCTCTCTCCATGGAAGGAAAAATAAGACGTTCGTAAGAATCGAAAATCGCGTCCTTGACATATTTTGTCGCTTCGCATTCCCCGGAAAGGACCTCTCTCTCGATAATTTCAATAGCCTTATCTCTTTCTACAAGCACGGAAACTTTTAAAAACCCTTCTTTCTCTCCCCTGTTAACTGCGAGAGTCTGATGTCCCAGAACTTTTGATATCGGACGGTCAAATTCATAATAAAGAGAATAAACGGAATCTTCCCCTTCTTTCGCCGCTCTTGAAGAAAGATATCCATCGCTAACAAAAAGACCTCTCAATTTTTTGCGAATTTCAGCGTTATCCGAAATTTCTTCCGCGATTATATCAAGAGCTCCCGCTATCGCGTCGTCCTCGTGAAAAACTTGTTTTTCCTCGTTTATATACTCTTTCGCAAGAGATAAAATCTCTATGACTTCCTTTTTTTGCGCGAAAATAATTTCCGCGAGAGGCGCGAGCCCCTTATCTCTGGCCACTGTCGCCCTCGTTTTTCGTTTTTGCTTATACGGACGATATAAATCTTCCACCTCCGCCAAAGTAGAAGCGTCGTCAATAGCCGCGGAAAGCTCGTCCGTAAGTTTTCCCTGAGAATCAATCGCCTTTTTGACTTCCTCCCGTCGAGCTTGAAGATTTCTCAAATATGTGAGTCTTTCGAATAAAGTACGAAGCGTAGTGTCATCCATCGACCCGTGAGCCTCTTTACGATATCTCGCGATAAAAGGAATCGTATTCCCCTCGTCTATAAGCTTTATCACGTTCTCAACATGCTTTTCGTTTCTGTCAATTTCTCTCGCTATTATTTTCGCCACTGTTTCCATATTTTTTTTACCTATCCGTATGTATACTTTTTTCTCTATACCCTATACTCTATCCTTTATGCTTTTAATACTTTATGCTTTCAACACTTTATATATACTTTTTAACACTTTATATATATTTTTTTATACTTTGTATATATTTTTTAATACTGTATACTTTTAATTCTATATACTTTCAACTTTTATAAGATTTGTGTTGCCGGACTTACCGTTGGTAATGCCTCCGGTAATGACTATTTTATCTCCGCTCTTCAAAGACAAAGCCTCTTTCGCCTTTTGAGCCGCGGTATAAAACAAAACGTCGGTGGACGGAAGAACCCCGCAAAGAATCGGAGTAACGCCCCATGAAAGAGCTAATTTTCTCAATGTTTTCTCATCTGTCGCCAGTCCTATTATATCGCAGGGACAGCGAAATCTCGAAACTAATCTCGCGGTCATTCCCGAAAGAGTGCACGCGACAATCGCCTTCGCCCCAATATCAACCGCCATTCCGCAAGTAGCGTGAGAAATAGCGTCGGTAGCGCTGGTTATTTTAAAATCAGTATTCTTAAACCGTTTCGTATAGTTGATATTTTTTTCGGTAGCTTCCGCTATTTTAGACATCGTTTTTAGAGCGAGAACCGGATACTTTCCGGCGGCGGACTCTCCCGAAAGCATTATAGCACTGCTTCCGTCATAGACGGCATTCGCGACGTCCGAAATTTCAGCTCTTGTCGGACGAGGATTAGTTATCATAGATTCGAGCATTTCAGTCGCCGTAATAACTCTTTTCCCGAGGAGGCGGCACTTAGTTATAAGCTTCTTTTGAATTCCGGGCAATTCCTCGAACGGAATTTCAACTCCCATATCCCCGCGACCTATCATAATTCCCTCGCACAGCTCGCAAATCTCCTCGATATTATCAACTCCGGGTTGATTTTCTATTTTAGCTATAATTCCTATATCCCCGCCGCCGTTAGCGTTTACAAAAGAAGTCAAATCCTCAAGGTCCTTTTTACGGGAGACAAAAGAACAGGCTATGTAATCCACATCATTTTCTATTCCGAAAAGAATATCGCTTTTATCTTGTTCGTTCAAATATTCCTGATTCAAAACCTTATTCGGAAAACTCATGCTCTTACGATTAGAAGTTTCTCCCCCGATAACAACCCTCGTAATGATATCGCTTCCTTTAATTTCCTCTACCTTAAAAGACATAAGGCCGTTATTCAAAAGAATCGTATCTCCTTTTTTTATGTCATTTACAAGCCCGGGATAGTTTACGGAAACCCGAGTCTCGTCCCCTTCGACATCCTCGACGGTAAAAACGAACTTATCCCCCTCTTTAAGAGTAATCTTGCCGTTTTTAAAAGTTTTTATCCTAAATTCCGGACCTTTCGTATCAAGCATTATAGCAATCGGCAAATTAAGTTCTGTTCTGACTTTTTTAATAATATTCATTACTTTGAGATGCTCTTCGTGAGTACCGTGCGAAAAGTTAAGACGAGCGACGTTCATACCATTGAGACAAAGCTCTCGAATCGTCTCTTCGCTGTTGCTCGCGGGACCGATCGTACAAATTATTTTTGTTTTCCTCATAAATTCGACCTCCTGTCATAAATCCGTCGTTAAAAACCTAAAAAAACCGATGTTAACATATGATAAAAATAAATCGAAAGCAAATACAGCAAATTTTTTTGATTTCAAAAAGAAAATGAAAATATAACGAACACCCTCATATATAACACAAAAAATCGTTATTTTCACTTTTATTTTTAAAATTATCTCATATTTTCAGAACTAAAACAAAGCAAAACTTAAAACTCAAAAGAGCAAAAAAACAGTTGCTCAAAAAATTAACGAGTTTTTATTCCTTTAAAAGAAAGAGAAAAAGAATACTCTCTATTCCCTTCAAGCAAATACTGAGGGAGTGGACGGGGACCGCAGGCGTTGCTGCCAACACCGGACATAAAGCCGTCTACGCAAACCTCGGTAATATCAGAAGAAGGGATTTCAAAAGAATGTTCGCTTTTTTCAAGTTCTTCGACGGTACAATTCTTGACGCCGAAATTAAACTTATCTCCCGACACCTCGAACCCGACGCCGTCCCCGTTTGTGATTTTAACAAAAAAACATTCCGAACGGTTTCCGCACTCCTGCGGTTTTATATACGGCGGGTTCATTTTTGAAACAGTACTTTCAAAAATTCCGAAAGAAGCGGAAAGCTTACAATCCGGATAATTTTCTCCTGGCCCGAGACCGAACCATTCGACGTTTTCAAAATTCGCGGGCATATCGAAACGAAGGCCGACCCTTCCCAAAAACGCGAGTTTTTCTTCCCGAAAAGGACGGAGAAACGAAGATATATTCACCGTTCCGTCAGCATAAACAGTGAAAATCTGTTCGAAATGATACGCGGGAGTATGAAGCGGCGCCGCCAAAACGCCACTAACGAATATCTCGGCACAATCTTTTTTTATATCTCGAATTTTCGCAACATTGACTTCCTGCCACAATTTTCCGTTCGTGTATTCGTCGGTCTGCTTAATAAAAATATCATTGCTTATAGGAGCTCTCCAAAGATTAAGCCTCGGACCTCTCGCGAATAACGCCTGCCCCATACCCGTTGTTCTGCCGTCTATATATCCCTCTTTCAGAAGCTCGACTCCACCGTACTTATAACTTACAAAAGTCCCGTCAAGCCGAGAAAAAGTCATATTAAAATCCTTTCCCTCAAAATAGATATACGCTTCGTTTTCCTCAATCGTCAAAGTCGAGGAAAACGCTTCTTCGCGAAGCGACGACGAGGAACGGGTAGGAAGATCAAACAAAGAATGTCCGCAATATTCTCCGCTCCCTTTTTTTTCAAAAGAAATATCCAAAACCGACTGATAAGAGCCCTTCTCTAAAAATATAGGAATTAAAATCTCTTCTTCTCCATGAGGAGGAACAAAAATATCAAAGGTCCCGTTATCGAAAATCTTTCCGTCGACAATATATTTCCACTTAAAAACGTATTCGTCGGAAAAAGTAAAATCCAAAACATTTTTAACCGTAAGAACTCCTTTATTTAAGGTTAGCCTGAAAGGAGCATACGCTTCCCTCATTTCCAACGCCGCGGTCGACAAGGACCTGTCCGGAAGAACAACGCCGTCGACACAAAAATCCTTATTGTTGGGATAATCTCCGTTATCGCCTCCATAAAGATAACGAACGCTCCCGTCGGGTTGTCTCACGCCTTCCGCGTGATCGCACCATTCCCAAACGCAGCCTCCCGCGAGACGGGGATATTTATAAATAAGGTCCCAATATTCCTTAAACGAACCGGGGCCGACTCCCATCGCGTGCGCGTATTCGCACATAAAATAAACGCTCGGGTCATTATTCGCGTTTTTTCCGAATTCCTCAACTTTTGCGTGATCGGGATACATCTCGCTGTATATTTGATCCTGAGGATTATGAAACTCGCAATAATGAACAATAGCCCCCGGAATTCTTTCTTTTGTGTATTCGACCATCGCTCTCAAATTTTCCCCGTCTCCGCTCTCGTTTCCCATAGACCAAAAAAGGATACAGGGATTGTTTTTATCTCTTTCTATCATTTTATCGAGACGGTCGAGATAGGCCCTCTTCCAAGCGGGATCCTTAGAAAGAACGTCCCAATCAAGCTCCCCGTTTTTTGGATTACGCATCCCGTGCGTTTCAAGGTCAGCCTCGCTTATTATGTAAAGTCCTAAAAAGTTCGCCATAGCAACCAAACACGGATCGTTTGGATAATGGGAAGTACGGATAGTGTTGCAGTTGAGGCTCTTTATTAAAAGCAAATCTTTTTTTACATGCTCAAAAGGCACGGCGATTCCCAAAAACGGATCGCTATCGTGACGGTTGACTCCCTTTATTTTTATCGGAACCTCATTAACGTAAAGAACGCTGTCTATTATTTCCGCTGATTTAAAACCAACGGCCTGCTTAATAAATTCCGAGTCGTCTCCCTCTCCCGTAAAAAGAAGCAAAGTATAATTCTCGGGCTTTTCCGCGTTCCAAAGCTTAGGAGAATAAACGTCAAAGGAAAAAGTCGTCTTTTTATCACAAGTATTTTCTTTTTCCTCCTTCACGACATTTCCGTCGGGAGAAATCAACTTGATTCCGACCTCACAATCTTCCGACGTTTCCACGTCTATCTCAACTCCGAAAAGAGAAAGAGAATCCTTTTTTAAAGCTTTAAAAAAGAAATCGTGAATATGGAT
>CAJFPG010000013.1 GCA_904398665.1 Candidatus Geddesella stercoravicola
GTCAGGAGCATGAAAGTGCTTCTGGCACTTTTTTTGTAGCTTTTTTGTGAATTTGATTAAAAAGTCCTTGACAACTCGTTTCGGGCGAGACAGTAAAATAAATTATACCGCAAAAATATGAATAGAATCGAGACAAAAAATACGCGTTTTATTTCGTTAAAAAATGAAAGAGAAATAAAAAAAAATAATGAAAAAACAGATCTCTTAACAAAATATTGCTCGAAAACAAAAGAGCGAAAACGACTTTTCGTTTTTAATTAATTATATAATGGAACTCATCGAATCAAGCTAAGAAACGATAATTGAAGCCTTTTTCATTTATTAAAAATAAATCGTTCAATCGGAATCGTAATGTTTTCATCGGTTCAGCATAATAATGTCTGAAACTTCTTCGGATACCGCTTAAAGGCGAAGGTTTAGGGAATAATCCGATTCGGTAGCGACGCTTCTAAAAGCAACAAAACAGCAATAACAAAATAAATAAAACATTACAACAAAAAAATTATCGGCGAAGAAAAATTTTCCGCCGATAATCCTATCTTTTATTTTTTATTACTTTCTCTCGCTATTTCCGTCCCGTGGAGCCGAAACCTCCGCTTCCGCGTTCCGTTTCGAGAAGATTATCCGTTTCCTCAAAATCGGCCCGTAAAAACGGGGTAATAACAAGTTGGGCGATTCGTTCGCCGTCTTCTATAATCTGGCTGATTGAAGACTGATTATAAAGAGCGACCAAAATTTCCCCTCTGTAATCGGCGTCAATAACGCCGACCTTATTCGCGGGAGCCAAACCTTTTTTTGAAGCGAGTCCGCTTCTGGCATATACCAACCCCGCGTAACCGACAGGTATTTCAAGAGCGATACCGGTTTTCACGAACACAGTTTCCGACGGGGCTATCTCCATTTTTCCGCCGTCAATAACGGCGTAAAGATCCGCTCCCGCGGCAAGCTCAGACCCATACTGAGGAACAATCGCCTTTTCCGAAAGCTTTTTTATCCTGACTTTTACACTCATAAAAACCGCCTATATTATCGTTATCGTAAGATTTCTGGTCTCTGTTGTCGAAACTCCGCCGATATTTAACGTTATCGACATTTGAACGTGTACGGTAACAGCCCCGGTTACGGAAGAATCGGTTTTTGTTATTCTTTCTGTCACCGACGAAGAAGTCGCCGACTCTCTTTCAACCTTAACTCCTGAGCCGTCAGAAGCCGTGGCGGTCGTCAAAACAGAACTTATTTCCGCCCCCGACACAGTCACGGTAACAGTTCCGGACACTCCCGCCTCGGCGGTAACCGAATAGACGTAAACGGTAACAAATTCGTTTATACTGCCGTCTGAAGACCTGACGGTAACGGTAGCCGTTCCAGGAGAATGAGCGGTTATTCTTCCGCTGTTATTAACCGTCGCGACATTAACATCGGAAGACTCAAACGAAATATCAGGATCGGACGAAACAGGCTCTCCCCCTCGGGTTATTGTAACCCACGAACCGTTGTTCTCTCCGGTTTCAAGTATAATATTAGGAGTACTTATAGATATTCCGAGATTTCCCTCTTCCTGAGGAGCTCTGCCTATTGTGAAAGAGAATTCATTCGTTGTATATCGATATTCTCCGGAAGAGGAGGAAATGTAGAAACGAAGAGTTCCCGAACCCTCTCTCAGCGCCGTGAGATGATATGAAGTCGCGGACTGAGGTTCTATTTCAAAATAATCGTTTTCTTCAAACGTCACTGTTAGAGATTGCATCTCCGCTTCCGAGATAGAGGGAGAGAACGACAACGTCAAAATTCCGGTCGAGCCGACTGTCCAGGCGTTCTTCGCGTTCGGAGTAACCGTAACAGTCGTAGCTTCCTCCTCCGCGGGAAGAATTATAACAGTCGCCCTTACGCTTACGGAACCCGCTCGACAAGTCAAAGTAACCGTGGTCCTTTCAGAGACTTCGCCCGCAAGCCTGAAATCTCCCGTGCTCGCGTTCACCGTCACCAAAGAGGTATCGGAAGAAGACCAAGACATAACGTCGGTCGAGTTAGACGGATATATCGTCGCTCCGAAATTATAAGTTCCGGTATCCCCGCTCGTAAGAGTCATGGTATCCGTTCTTAGATTTATAGAAGACGCCCCGACGCCGCTTTCACGTTCAGAAACTGTAATTTCGCAGGAAACAGTTCTGTCGGAAAGGATATCGTGAACGGTGGCGGTCACTGTCGCTGTGCCGGCGCCTCTCGCTGTCACGACGCCTCTGCTGTTTACGCTGACAACCGAGGTGTCGGAAGAGGACCATGTTATTTCAAGTCCCAAATTCGCCGGCGTCACCGTCACGGTAAGAGTTTCGGTGTCACCCTCCGCCATAGTTAAGGACTCTTCCGAAATAGTCACGTTTTCAATAAGATTTTTCTCCTCTGAAACAATAACAGACGCGGTACTCTCAAAGTTTCCGTCGTCGGTTCTCGCCGTGACAACCGCGTTTCCCTCGGAAACGCCCGTCAGCCTTCCGTCTTCCTCTATTTTTACAATCGACTCGTCGGAAGACGTAATCGTATAGGCTCGATTATCGGAATTCCCAGGATAAACCGTAATCCGCGGACTATAAGTCTGTCCCTTGACGAGTTCAATCTCGTCGCTCGCGAAACCAAATTTTTCAAGAGAGATTCCGTTAACGGAAACGTTTACTCGGCATGTATAGGTCACGTCTATTTTCTCCTCGGCATCCTCGGGAGTCGTCACGTGAGCCGAAACTTCCGTCTGGCCTTCCGCGTTCGCCACAACGAACCCGGTGTCGTCGACAGTCGCGATTTTGGAATCCGCGCTCGTCCACTCTATATTGAGTCCGGCGGTATCGGTCTTATTGGCGCCTATAACGCCGAGAGAATAACCGTCGCCGATTTTAAGATCAAGAGAAGTCTCGGAAATTTTATATCGATAGCTTTGCAGGATGCTCGCGGAAGAACAAGAACACAAAAAAACCGTAAAAACCGCAATGCACGCCACTAAAAAGATAATTTTCTTTCTCGTCATTTCAGATAGCACCTCAGACTTTCATTCAGTTGTTATTCTATCATTTTTTTTTCTAATTGTCAACAAATATCGCAAAAAAACCACAAATTGACAATGGGACAAAAATAAATTATAAAAAACATTCCGATAACTCCTTAATTTTTAACGCTTTGATTATTAAAAATCAAAGTATTAAAGCTAAAAGCGAAAAATCTTCTTTGAATTAAACCGCCCTTGCTTTTTAAAGCCTTATAATATATAATACACAATATAGCGAGAATAATAAGTCTCCCGACAAAAACCGATGTGATAACTAACGAGGAAAAGAAGAACAAAAAGCTAAAAATCTTAAAACAGAAAAAACGCGAGCCCAATATCTGTATCAATAAATAATAAAATAATAAACAACACATAAATGAAAAAACAAAAAATAATTAACAATAGACAAGCTAATAAATATAAAAATAAAAGCTTGAAAAAACAAAAAAAAAGAAAAAACATCAAATACGAATAAAGGCATAAAGACATAAAAACATAAAAAACAAGGAGAAAAGAAAAAATGAAAACCGAGCTTGTCGCTCTCAACAGTAAATTTGTCCACACTTCCCTGGCTTTAAGATATATATCAAGCTACGCGAGAGAACGAGGTCTAGAAGTCGAAATCGCGGAATATACGATAAATAACCGCCCAGAAAAAATCGTGGCCTCTCTTTTCGAGAAGAAAGCCGACGTTTACGGATTTTCGCTCTATATTTTTAACAGAAAAGAAACTCTCTCCGTAATCCGCGACCTTAAAAAGGTGGCGGAAAAAGCTATTATATTCTGCGGCGGGCCGGAGGCATCGGAGGATGGGAAAAGATTGCTCGCGGAATATCCGGAAATAGATTTTATCATAAGAGGAGAGGGGGAAAGAGCCGACTTTGAATTTTTAACTCTCGTTGAGAAATGCGATAAAGATATTGAAAAAATCAAAAGAAACAATCCGAAAAACGTTTCTTTTTTTCTTGACGGCGAATATGTCGAAACGCAAAAGCTCCCTCTAATCGAAAATTTGGACACAATTCCGTTTCCATATAAAAAAGAAGAGCTTGCGGAGCTGAAAAACAGAATTTTATATTATGAAAGCTCTCGGGGATGTCCTTTCAGCTGTTCCTATTGTATGTCGTCTCTCGATAAAAAAGTACGGACATTTTCAAAAGAAAGAGTTTTCTCCGATATATCGGCGTTTATAGAAGCGGAAGTCAGTATCGTTAAATTTGTGGATAGAACATTTAATTTTAACAAAAAGAGAGCCCTCGACATTCTTTCTTATATTATGCTTCAAGACAAAGGCAAAACCGAATTTCATTTTGAAATATCTCTTTGGCTCGTTTCGCTAGAAATCACCAAGCTTTTACAAAACGCGAGAAAAGGGCTGTTTCGTTTCGAGATAGGAATTCAAACGGCGAATAAAAAAACGCTCCGAGCGATAAATCGGGAAAAGGATGTTTTCGACTTTGTAGATATTTTTAAAGAACTGCGAAAAACAAACGTTCATATTCACACCGACCTGATCGCCGGACTTCCGTATGAGGACTACGAAAGTTTTTTAACGTCGCTCGATAAGGCCTATCTTCTAGGAGGAGACGTTTTACAGCTCGGATTTTTAAAGATTCTTAAAGGAGCTCCGATAGAATCTCGGAAGGAATTCGGAATAATCGCTCAAAGCGAGCCTCCATATGAGATAATGAAAAACAAATGGATTTCGTACGAGGAAATTATTAGGCTGAAAAAAGCGGAAGAAATTCTTGAAATTTTTTATAATTCGGGGCTGACAAAAACCGCGTTTGATTATTCGGTCAAAAATATATTCAACGAAAGCGTCTCTTCTCTTCTTTTATATTTATCGTCCGAAAGCGACAAAACAAATTTTTTCGATCTTCCGAAAAAACCGAGAGAGTTATTCGCCTTTTTCTCAAAAGAAATTCTCTCCCTCTGCGAGAAAAAAGACGCCGAAGCTTTTTCAGACGCCTTGACTTACGATTATTTCGCCGCGGATTTATATACGGGGGAAGAAAATTTTCTCTCCGCTTCCCCCGATTACGAAACAGCGAAAAAACTGCTTGACTTCCCGGAAGAAACCGCCGAAAAACTTCCGGCGAATAAAAAAGAAAGGTTCCTCTCGACGGAAGCTAAAAAATGGAGACGAAAAATAAAAGTCGTTTTTTTTAAAAGCAAAAAGAACCCTCTTGTTTTTTTTCATATGCCCGAACCCGTGATATTTGAAATAGACGAAAAGTTTCTGAAAAAAATCTCGAAGACGTGAAAGACATCACCAAAGAGGGATAAATCCCAACATTACCGAACCTTCGAACTGAAACTTTATTCTACGACTTCCGCCAGAGCTCAGCCACCCCCCCCACCGAACATATTCCAAACTCTACATTTCACGCGAATATATAAATATATATAAGACCAAATAAAATAAAACGAAAGTCTCTCGTTTATTACCACTTCCAATTTCCCGAGAAAAACATACAGGCAAAGAAAAGAAAAAGAAAGAAGAAATATTAATATATAAAAATATAATATATAAATATATGAGAGATAAATATATCAATCATATCATAAATATATCAATCATGGATAAAAGAAAAACAAAAAAACAGAAACAGAAAGAAAACTATGAAAAATTCGAAACAAAATAATTTAAAAATAGCGTTATTACAGCTTCTTCCGGAAAAAACTCGGGAAGAAAACCTAAAAAAAGGAATAAACGCGTGTATCGAAGCAAAAAAAAGAGACGCGGATATAACTCTCTTCCCGGAGCTTTGGGATATCGGTTACTCAATTCCGCCGGACAAAACAGAATTGAGAGAAAAAGCGATATTGGAAAACGAACCGTTTGTTCAAGCTTTTCAACAAACCGCGAAAAAACTCAATATGGCGATAGCAATAACTTTTTTAGAAAAACATATTCCATCTCCGAGAAATACTCTATGCGTCTTCGACAGACACGGAAACCGAATTTTAAAATATTCAAAGGTTCACACTTGCGATTTCGGAAATGAAAAAAATCTTTCGGCGGGCGACGGTTTTTCTACCGCGACGCTTGACACCGAAAGAGGAAAAGTAATTATCGGGGCAATGATATGTTTTGACAGAGAATTTCCGGAAACGGCGAGAATATTGATGCTCAAAGGAGCCGAAATAATTCTCACGCCCAACGCCTGTCCTATGGAAATTAATCGTATTTCTCAATTAAGAGCTCGGGCTTACGAAAACATGTTGGCGATCGCGACCGCTAACTATCCGAAAGGACACCCTGACTGTAACGGACATTCCACTGTTTTCGACGGGATCGCTTACTCTCCGGGAGAAAACTCTTCCAGAGATACAATGATACTAGATGCCGGGGAAAACGAGGGAATCTATATTGCGGAAATATCTCTTAATAAACTTAGAGCCTACCGAAAATCGGAGATTCACGGCAACGCTTATCGCCGCCCAGAAAAATACCGAGAACTGATCTGTGACAAAATATCGGAACCGTTTATACGCGAAGACAGACGAAAATAAAAAGCCATTTAGAGAAACAAGCCGTGGAGGAAGAGCAAAAAAGAATCCTTACGAATCAAAATATCTGAAAAAAATATTAAAATCAGACCATAGATTAATAAACTTTATTAAATCAAGTCTTAACTTATAGGTTGAATTCCCATTCGTTAGAGTTAAAATCAAGTCTCGACAAATCTAAACGGAAATAATTATAAGCTCCTGAATATTTCAACGAAAGTTAAAACTCTTGCCGAAACATTGACATCCCCGCCTTTATACTCATGTGCCATAAAGTAACACACAAGAATTTGATAGACAGCAGCCCACTATTCCGTTATTACCTTACGCACACACCTTGTAACTTTTTCGTTA
>CAJFPG010000014.1 GCA_904398665.1 Candidatus Geddesella stercoravicola
ATAAAAAGCGTAAGAATAACATTTTCATCAGATATCATTGGGAATTTTCCTCTCACAACTCTTCGCAAAAAGAATCTAAATTAAAAATCGCGAAATCAAAATAAAAAAATTTGTTTATTTAAAACATATAAAATACGATTGTAAATAGAAAAAACTCTACAAAAAATTTCACTTCGTCAACCAAATAAAAAATACTTTTAATAACAAAGCGAAGCTCAAAGAAACAAACCTCCCGCCGATTTATTAGCGACCTATTAGCGACCGAAGGATAAAATTCAACGCTCAAATCATAATTTTTTTTACTGATTTTAAACCGAAAAAAAACTTTCATTCAATATCATTGCTGGACAGTAATATTATAACTAAAAAAAAAGACATTGACAATATTGACAATAGTGAAAAAATAAAAATTCGATTTTTTGTTACATTTCAAATATTCACAAAACTTTTGAATCTATAAAAATTTTTATTATTAGTAAAACCAAATATATATATTTTTTTAATACTTAAAAAATTTCACACTCATTATTTAAATCTACGGTTCAGCTCCCGATAATCCTTTGGAGAATTCCCATACTTCGCATGAAAAACTTTGCTAAAATAATAAGGATCTTTAAATCCCGTTCTCGCAGCGACTTCCTTTATTTTTGTCTGAGAACAAATTAAAAGCTTCGCTGCTGCCGAAAGCCGGCAATTATTGATATAAGATATGGGAGAAAGACCAACATATCGCTTGAAGACAGCATAAAAATTTGATTCAGACATATTCAAAATATCGGCAAGTTCTTTCACTTTTATATTTTTCGAATAATTATCGCGTATATACCGACATACTACTGAGATATCTTCATTATTAAAAAGAGGTATTTCCGTTCCGACGCTTATGAGTAATTTTATGAGTCGATATCCCAAAATCTTTTTATCACAAATATTATCGACAAGTTTTATTTCGTCAAAAATCTCATGCCATTTTACCGACATATGAACCGAAATTCTTTGAGGAAAAATAAAAACCTCATCAAAAGAAAAAGAACCGTTTACCGAAGCGTCTATAAAAATCCAATCCGCCTTCATTCGTCCGGTATTCGAATTTATCTTATGCACAATGGTCTGAATCCGATTCGACGGAGCTATAAATAATCCTCCCTCTCCCGTAAATTCGGGATTTTTATTGTCCAAACCGAAAAAATAATTCCCCTCGACGACCCTAACCACCGACAGGTACGGAAGACTCTTTACATGACATAATCCGTCGATATCTTCTAAATTAAACCCTCCGACTTTTATTTCTCGAAGTTCTATATCATAAATATCCATCTTACAACCTTCTTTTTCCAGCTTAAAACAATATAATAATTTCAGCAATATCAAACCGTATTTCTCAAAGCAAAAAATATAATAACAAAAAAATTTCTATATTTAATAGAATTATACATCTTTTCGGCGATATTGTCAATTGAAAAACACACACAAAAGCGTTTATAATTATATCGGGAGGCAAAGTTATGGAATTTTATACCTTATCAAAAGAACCTCGACCGATAAGACTGTCGGAAGAGACAAGAAAATTCGCGTACGAGTCGATATACGAGCACAGATACGGGCTCGACACTGAATCGTGTAACGACGTTCCTATTGAAGACATCGAAAATTTTGAAACACTTCCACCTCTGAAACAATATGATATCTCGATATTGAATATTGTTTTAAAAGCTCCTCTCAGAATTTGCGAGGGAGAAAAAATCAGCGGAGCCGCGACCCTCGGGGTCGCTATTCTTCATACAGTTCCCGCCACGTATAAAGGCAAATCGTTTTTTTCAAGTATCAGCCATCTCACGACTGATTTTGAAACGATATTGAAAATAGGATATGAGGGATTGAGAGAAAAGATAAAAAATTACAAAGAAAAATGTACCGACGATTTCAAACTTCCGTTTTATGAAAGTCTCTTACATTGCGTTAATTGTTTCGAGATATGGCACGAACGATATCTCGAAAAATTAAGCGAATTGCCTCGATATAAAAAAAATTATCAGAATCTTCTGAATGTGCCGAGACACGGGGCGAAAAATTTTTACGAAGCGGTTCAAAGCCTATGGTTCACATTCTCGTTTATCCGTCTTTGCGGAAACTGGCCCGGAATCGGAAGAATAGACGTATTGCTTGGAGATTATTTGAAAAAAGATCTCGCGGCGGGAATTCTAACGTTAGACCAAGCACGTGAAATCTTAGCCCACTTTTTTATAAAAGGCTGCGAATGGATAACAGGGAAAGGCGATATCGGAGGAGGCGGAGACGCTAATCACTATCAAAATATAATACTTTCCGGTACGGACGAAAAGGGTAAAGATGTCACAAACGAAGTCACATATCTAATACTCGACATAATAGAAGAACTCGGAATAAGCGAGTTTCCCATAAGCGTTCGAATAAACGGAAACACCGACGAAAAACTTCTTCGTAGAATTTCCGAAGTGATGCGCCACGGAGGCGGAATAATAGCCATATATAACGAGGAAGTCGTAATCAAATCTCTGACAGATTACAAATATTCTTTTTTCGAAGCCGTGAATTTCGCGAATGACGGATGCTGGGAGGTTCAAATTCCGGGAAAAACGCATTTTTCATATATTCCTTTCGACGCTCTCGCCGTTCTCCAAAAAAAGACGTTACAAGGGTATGAAAACACCAATATAACGTTCGATTCTTTTGAAGAACTATATAAAAATTTTATACAAGACATAAATCGGCAAGTACAGGAAATTTTCAATATTTATACAAAAGATTTCTCCGACAAAAACGCTCCCGTACAAGAATGGAAATGGAAAAGCAATATTCCATGCACGGTAGTTTCTCTGTTCGAAAACGACTGCATAAAAAGAGGCCTTTCCTATATCGAAGGAGGCGCCGTGTATAACGTCATATCGCCGCATCTTGGAGGACTTGCAGACGCGGTAAATAGTCTGTACGCGATAAAGAAAATTGTCTTTGACAATAAAATAATATCTTTTACCGATTTTTTGAACGTCCTAAAAAACAACTGGGAAGGAAATGAAGATTTGAGACAGTACGTTTTGTCTAGTATAACCTACTACGGAAACGACAACGACGAGGTAGACGAAATCGCCGCAAAACTTCTCGACGACTTCGCGGCGACATGTTTTTCCTTTAACGGAAAGAGTCCGATAATGTTTCCTCCCGGAATAAGTACTTTCGGAAGGCAAACAGAATGGGCGGAAACTAGATTGGCAAGCCCTCACGGCAGAAAAAAAGGAGAAATACTTTCCGGAAACTCGTCACCCACGCCCGGAACGGATAAAAAAGGAGCCACGGCTATAATCAATTCATATTGTAAAGCGGATTTGACAAAACAGGTTTCCGGATCGGCTCTCGACATTTCACTTTTACCATCGACGGTTAACGGAGAAAACGGTTTGGAGGCGTTGTCTTCACTGATAAAAGGATTTGTTGCCTCAAAAGGATTTTTCCTGCAAATAGATATAGTAGACACGAAAATATTAAAACTAGCGAAAAAACATCCAGAACAATATCCTACGCTTTCGGTTAGAGTTTCCGGATGGAACGCCCGATTTGTAACACTGAGTAAAGAATGGCAGGATATGATTATTGAGAGGGATTTAAAAGAATGAAAATAAATATAAACGAAATCCAACGTTTCTGCACTCACGACGGTCCCGGAATTCGTACCACGGTATTTATGAGCGGTTGTCCCCTTTCCTGCAAATGGTGTCATAACCCAGAAAGCAAATTTTCCGACAACAAAATTTTTTTTTACCGAAAGTAAATGTGTAAACTGTAAAATCTGCGAAAAATTCGACTGTAAGGCACATATCTTTAAAGAAAACAAACATATTTTCAACAGAAAAAAATGCTTCGGATGCGGTGAATGCGCAAATCAATGTCCATCAAAAGCGCTTGAAAACACCCTTCTGGAAACAGAAATCGACGATATTTTTGAAGAAATTATAAAAGATAAAGTCTTTTACGGAGAAACGGGCGGAGTAACGCTATCCGGAGGCGAGCCGTTCGCTCAGGCAGACGCGGCTTTTGAACTGTTAAAAAAATGTAAAGACAATAAAATAAATACCGCGATAGAAACCTGCGGTTTTTTCGACGGCGCATATATAGAAAAATTTTCTTCCGTCGTCGATTTACTGTTGTGGGACATAAAAGATACGAACGAAAACAGACATATAAAAAACATAGGAGTATCTTTAAATACGATTCTCGAAAATTTGTTTGCCGCCGACAAAGCGGAAATAAAAATAAGACTGAGATGCGTTATTCTAAAAGGAATAAACGGAAACAGTGAACATATAAAAGAAATAAATGAAATATCCAAAAAAATAAGAAATTTACAGGGAATAGACCTAATTCCCTATCACCCGTACGGAGAAAGTAAATATAAAAGACTCGGAATTACCGATACTTTCGACAGCCCTAAATATATTCCGTCCGATAGTTTGATTAAGGCTCTCAAAAAACAACTCTATACAAAATCATTTTAATAAAGCTAACAAAAAGCAATGCTGTTTGACTTGATTTTTTATCATAAAAAATTAGAATTTTAATGAAATTATACAAAACCATAAAACAACCAAAAAACGTCAAAAAGGGAAAAAACACTTCGATTGAAAATGAGGTATAACTAATCTTTTGCAAAGAAAAACGAGAAAGAAAACAAACGCCTCTTTTTATTTCACGATTAAGGAAATCGACACAAAACGAATTTTGCCACGGGACATAACAAGCCCCCACAAAAAGATTATCTGCTCTCTACCAAGTCTCTCAGATAAAAAATATCGATAAATCAAAAAAATTTGGGTCTACCGTTATTCTGTAATGATATAATAAAAAAGATGCCAAAGTTCGGTTTTGCCGTAAGAATAAAAAATAACGCTGAACACAAATGATATTGGTCCAGCGTTACACCTGTCAAACTGCCATACAAAAGATATCTTTTTGTTTTTGACAAACGGATTCGAATGTTCGAATGCTCGCACCTTACCGAAAATGGTTGGGAGCAAACCGGAGAGCAGTAGCGCATCGAACAACAAAAGCGCTGCGTGACCTTTTTCAAAAAAGGAGACGCAGCTGAATACGCGCACCGGTGACTTTTGTAAAAAAGTCGCCGCAAGAGATATACAGCTTGCGGCGACGTGTAACGACGTAGCAAAAAAGATGCCGAATTTCGATTTTGCAGTAAGAATAAAAAATAACGCTGAACCCGAATACATGGGTCCAGCGTCATGCTGGCTATGGGCTACGAAAAAGATATTTTAGCCGTTTTTGCGTATGAATTCGAACTCTTGCAATTTTCGTTGGAACATATATCGTTGAAAATTTTAATCAGTTTATTCATCAATTCAACACTCATGCCCTTTAATGATGGAATATGAATGAAAACTGTATTAGAATTCTTCTTGAGCATATGATAATACGCCGCATTACATAGATAACGGGTCGGTTTATCTGAAATGGAGTAAGAGACGCCTACGCTTCTCAGCATCGTTTCCAAATAATGTATATCAAAATCTGTGCACACCGTTTCAGCATTGTACTTTGCACACTTTTCGATTCTGACTTTATCGATCAGTTTCTTATCGACGCCAAACATATACACTATGCTATAATCGCCGCCGACAAATGAAATGTCTTTTTCCAATCCTTGAAAACTATTGGTTAATAAAATATAATTCGCTGCCGTTTGATCCACTAACTGAAAAGAAGTGTTGCGCACGCCTTTGAAGGCAGTAAAAAGAATCTTCATTTATTTTCCTTTGCGGTATTAAGTGATGCAATCAGCATTCGCTTGATTTCTTCTGCAAGAGAAAGGAGTTCATCAAAGTTATATTCTATCAGATTTGTTCTTTTCAGAAGCATGAGCCAATATATACTTTCACCGGTTTCCTTAAGAGAAATATGGAGTTTGGATATAAAATCCGCTTTACTGTTACCGTAAACTGCTTCGTTTATATTTGCACCTATGCTTGTTGCAGAGCGAAGCAATTGTTTGGCGATAGTGGTATCTTTTTTCACTTCGGAAAACTCTTCATAAAACAATACGATTTGTGTTGCAAAATCGAGAGATTTATCGAGCAAAGGACTGTTCATTCGCCATCACCTCTGGTTGAATTATACCACAAATTATTATATAATTCAACGCTTTGCGAAGCAAAGCTACCTTTTCTCTTCTCTTTTCTCTCTTATCTTTTCTCTGGAAACGACAATTTGAGAGAAAAGAGAAAAGTGAAAAGCTAAGAGTGAAAAGAACAAAAAGAAACGACAATCTTCTGTCGAAAATTGTCGTTTCTTTTTGGCAGGGATAGCAGGATTTGAACCTACGAATGCCAGAGTCAAAGTCTGGTGCCTTACCACTTGGCTATATCCCTTTATATTTCTTTTGACAACACGAAAGATACTGTATAAGTATATCATATAAGCCATTTCTTGTCAATAGTTATTTTTTGACAAATTGTAAAAAAATAACTATATATTATATATTGGCAAACATAAAATGTTTTTGTATAAATATCATAGTCTTCAATAATTTTTATTATTTATTTTTACAGATATCGTTCATCGTTCTTTTCATCTCTCCTATTGATCTTAATATGCTCAAAAAACGTGAAAATAATTTTTAAAAATTATTTTCACGTTTTTTTACGTTGAAATATTTATTAAGTTATGATATAATAAATTTAAATTACTTCTCTCTTATTTAGAATTATATTTTTAATTGTTAAGTTATATTTTTAATTCCGATTATTCTAATTATTTTATTGTTTTCCTTTCTATAAAAAAATCATTTTATAGAAAATCATATAAAATAGCTCTCTAAAAATTAATTTTACTTCATAGAATATCTTAATAAAAATAAATTCTTTC
>CAJFPG010000015.1 GCA_904398665.1 Candidatus Geddesella stercoravicola
TTTCTCACAATATTCTTCCTCCCTTTCCGTTGAAGAATCTTCTCAGATTATAAAAACAATCCATAAGTCCGGTCAAAATAAAGAGGCTTTCTATAATCCCCAAAGGAAGAAGGCATAAAATAACGGACGCGATACCGGCGAGAACTCGAAAAATTTGTTTTACTTCCTTTATCGCCATAAACGAGATTAGAACCGCGATACCCTCAAAAGCGAGAATATACGCCATGACAGAAACAAACATCCCTATCAACAATCCCGTGACACTGTCTCCTGACACAAACAGATAAATAAAATTCGCCAAAACATAAAATACCCCGCCGGCGACGCTTAGCCTAAAATATCTCAGACGAACAAAAGCTCCGGGAATTTTTTCCTCCGGCTTGTCCGCGAAAGTCCCGTAAAGCCATTTTGTTATTCTGTTAGATAACAAAACCATTACAAGAGTTATAACCGAATATAGTATCGGCACATAAAATAGCGCCTGAGAAAACATTGACGAGATATATTCTTCTCTTCCGACTGTTATATAAGCGGAATACGGGGATTGAGATATAATGTCAAAAGATATTCCTATAACCTCTTTTACAGACGCAAAAATATCCGAAAATGCGGTGTCAAAGGAAAACGGGTTACTGTTTTCCCAAGTAAAGACAATGATATCGACGCCCATAAATATCGCGGAGGCTAAAAACGAAGACGCTATAGAGGAATTAAATCTTTTTTTATAAGAAACGCTCACAAACAATGCCGTTCCGACAGGAAGAAAAAGAGAAATTATCAGCAAAAGCTCCCATAACTTATCCGTAAAAAAGAATAAAATTACAGACGCGAATATAAGATATATGAGCCCAAGACTTTGTCCACCTTTAATCATAGCCATCGCAAAAAACGCGGAAGCTATCGCCATTAACGGAAAAAAGAAAAGAAGTTCTCCGGAAATAAAAAAAATCGCGACACATAAAGAAACGGCTAACAAATAAAGAGCGGTTTCCAAATATATTTTTTTAGCTCCTTCTTTTTCGGGATTTTTAAAAAATCGCTGCATATAAATTTCCTCATTTATTAATTAAAAAACTTTAATGGAATATATTGTTTTTCAACAAAACTTAAAACGCGAAAAAAACGTATATAATAAACGATAAATACAAAACAAACGTAATAGGTCCAGCAAAAAAACAGATTCCGTATATTAGTAATTTATATATTCTATAACTCTTATAGCTTGTTTTAATTTAGTAATCTAATAATTTAATATCTTTTTATCTTTTTTAATCTTTATCCCATAATAAATCATAATTGGGAGATTAGGATACTTTATGGATTCACTGAAAACCTCTAAATAAAAAAATATTGATAAATATGGTATACATTAGATAAATATGGTATACATTAGATAAATATGGTATACATTATTTAACTTTTTTAATTAAATTATTTAAATTCCAAATTTCAAATTTTAAATTTCAAATCAAAAAAGCAACAAATATATATAGAGAACAAATACTTCTCTTCTTTTTCTAAAAAACTCGGAAAAGAAAATATCATTACTCACATAAAAACAAAATTTACATATTAAAGGTATAATTTACCATATCGTAATGTTTATTATAACATAAAGAATTGAGAAATTCAAGTGGCAAAAATGGCAATTCTGTTATAATTCGATATCAAACAAAAGACAAAGAGAGAAAAAAAACGCAAACGGACGTAATACTAAACGAAAATTTAAAGGTCAGCGATGGTCAGAAAAAGTGAATTTTTTGTAAAACATGGAAAAAATTACAAAAAAACTATTGACAAAATAAACTTTGCGATGTAATATATATACAGAATTTTTAGCACTCGACGCAATAGAGTGCCAAAACTTTCTTCTTTTCGAAAAAATATTCTGTATTTTTGATTTTCTATTTCTTGATTTAAATTCTTGATTTAAATATTTATCTTAAAACTTAGAATATAACATTAATAGAAAATTTAAAATATAAAAAATTTTCGAAAACAAAAAAATGTAATCATATATATTATTTAAGGAGGAAAGATTTATGACAATCAAACCATTGGCCGACAGAGTAGTAATTCAACTTGTCGAAGCCGAAGAAAAAACACAGGCGGGAATAATCCTCACAGGTTCAGCAAAAGAAAAGCCCCAATTCGCGAAAGTCGTCGCGGTGGGTCCGGGCGGCAACGTTGACGGAAAAGAAATAACGATGAACGTTAAGGTCGGAGACAAGGTCATCACCAGCAAATATTCCGGAACAGAAGTTAAACTCGACGGCGAAGAATACACTATCGTGAAGCAGGGAGATATCCTTGCGATAGTAGAATAATTAAAAGACGGAGGCAATAAATATGGCAAAAGAAATTCTTTATGGCGAAGAAGCCAGAAAGGCATTACAAAACGGCGTAGATAAACTCGCCGATACCGTTAAAATAACACTTGGTCCGAAAGGAAGAAATGTAGTTCTCGATAAAAAGTTCGGAGCTCCTCTCATCACTAACGACGGAGTGACGATAGCAAAAGAAATCGAACTCGACGATCCGTTTGAAAATATGGGAGCGCAGCTTGTAAAAGAAGTCGCGACAAAAACAAACGACGTCGCGGGAGACGGAACCACAACCGCCACGCTGCTCGCTCAGGCTCTCATCTCGGAAGGAATGAAAAACATCGCCGCGGGAGCGAACCCGATGATCGTAAAAAAGGGTATCCAAAAAGCAGTGGAGAAAACGGTTGAGGCCGTAAAAACAAACGCGAAAACGGTCAACGGCAGCGCTGATATAGAGAGAGTCGCAACGGTTTCGGCAGCGGACGAATTTGTAGGAAAACTCATCGCCGAGGCTATGGAAAAAGTCACCTCTGACGGAGTTATCACAATAGAGGAAAGCAAAACCGCGGAAACATACAGCGAAGTCGTAGAAGGAATGATGTTCGACAGAGGATATATTTCTCCGTATATGGTCACGGATACCGATAAAATGGAAGCGGTTATAGAAGACGCGTATCTTCTTATAACAGATAAGAAAATCTCCAATATACAAGAAATCCTGCCCCTTCTTGAAGAGATTGTAAAATCCGGAAAGAAACTCGTTATAATCGCGGAAGACGTCGAGGGAGAAGCGTTGAGCACCCTTATCGTAAACAAACTCAGAGGGACGTTCACCTGCGTCGCCGTAAAGGCTCCCGGATTTGGAGACAGAAGAAAAGAGATGCTGAGAGATATCGCTATCCTCACAGGAGGAGAAGTTATCAGCGAGGAAGTCGGACTCGAACTTTCTTCCGCGACAATGGATATGCTCGGCCGCGCTAAACAAGTGAAAGTTCAAAAAGAAAACACTATAATCATTGACGGCTGCGGAGACAAAGACGCTATAAAAGCGAGAGTGGCTCAAATAAGAACAGAACTTGAAAACTCCACCTCTGAATTTGACAAAGAAAAATTGCAGGAAAGACTCGCGAAACTTGCCGGAGGAGTAGCTGTTATCAAAGTCGGAGCGGCGACCGAAACTGAAATGAAAGAGAAAAAACTCCGTATTGAAGACGCTCTCGCGGCAACCAAAGCAGCGGTCGAAGAAGGTATTGTCGCCGGCGGAGGAGTAGCTTTCCTGAATGCTTATAAAGACGTTGAGAAGTTACTTTCCGAAACCGACGGGGACGAAAAAACGGGCGTTCAGATCGTTCTCGCTTCTCTCGAAGCTCCGCTTCGTCAAATAACGAAGAACGCCGGTATTGAGGGCGCCGTAATCATCGACAAGATAAAGAACTCTGATAAGAACAATTACGGATATAACGCTTACAGCGAGGAGTTCTGCGATATGTTCGAAGCCGGAATCGTCGATCCGACAAAAGTAACCCGTTCGGCCATCGAAAACGCCGCGAGCGTCGCTTCTATGGTACTCACCACAGAATCCCTTGTCGCCGACAAAAAAGAAGAGAACGCGCCGGCAGCGGCTCAGAACCCCGCGATGGGCGGAATGTATTGATAAGTTAAATATATAATAATTTATCCGCTTTTTCGACAAACTAAAAAGACGATACCAAAACATACCTCATATCGTCTTAACGAGAAAGTTAAAATGGTTGAGATCCGATTCTATCGAATCGGATCTCAACCATTTACTATACCGAAACATATTATTCTCAATTACTCAAATCAAAACAAAACTATTCATATTCCGGCTTTTATTCCACAAAATTCCTTCTGTACGAACTGCTGTAAAAAAGTTTTTCATACTCTTCGTTAAAATAATCATTATTAAAACTTTGTTGCGAATCTTTAAAATTTGTATAAGCGGAAAATATAAACACCACTTTATTATTCGGATGTTCATACTCATATATTTCCAATCCCTCGGAATTTTTATGCCGATAAACTCCTTTCAGCTCCATATTGCTCCAATATTCGGAAAAAGAACCGTTATATTCACCGAAAACTCTGCCTTTTGGAAGCGTGTCGGAATAAAAATTTTCTTTTAGCTCCTCTAAAAACTCATCTCTCAGAAGATTATGTACCGAAACACACGCTTTTCCTCTCGCCGACAGCTCGTCTCTCTCATAATATATGGCTTCTATCTCTACATATTTAAAA